>NZ_JAVAXX010000481.1:0-2962 GCF_042709275.1 Bacillus sp. LR_5
CGATCTGCGTGCCGGAGCTTGTCTGGTGGTAGCCGGCCTGATGGCTGACGGCGTCACGGAAATTACGGGCCTGGAGCATATTGACCGCGGATACAGCAGCCTTGAGAAGAAGCTTGAGGGGCTTGGAGCGACAATCTGGCGTGAAAGAATGACTGACGAAGAAATAGAACAGCTTCAAAATTCATAATGGTTTCTTGTGAGAGGAGATCGTGTTGAAATGGAAAGAAGTTTATCAATGGAATTGGTACGTGTGACCGAAGCTGCGGCATTGGCATCTGCAAGATGGATGGGCCGGGGAAAAAAAGATGAGGCTGATGAAGCGGCAACGAGCGCAATGAGAGACGTTTTTGATACAGTTCCGATGAAAGGGACCGTTGTGATCGGTGAAGGCGAAATGGACGAAGCGCCGATGCTGTATATCGGGGAAAAACTCGGAAACGGGTACGGCCCGCGCGTCGATGTCGCAGTTGACCCTCTTGAAGGCACAAACATCCTAGCAAGCGGCGGCTGGAACGCGCTGACGGTTATTGCGGTAGCAGACCACGGCACGCTTCTGAACGCTCCTGACATGTATATGCAAAAAATCGCAGTCGGTCCGGAAGCGGTGGGCTGCATTGATATTGAAGCACCCGTCATTGATAACCTTAAAGCGGTGGCAAAAGCGAAAAACAAGGACGTTGAGGACGTCGTTGCCACAATCTTAAACCGTGAAAGACACGCAAAAATTATTTCTGAACTTCGTGAGGCCGGCGCCAGAATCAAATTGATCAATGATGGCGATGTCGCAGGCGCCATCAACACGGCTTTCGACCACACGGGCGTTGATATCCTGTTCGGATCAGGCGGAGCTCCTGAGGGTGTGCTATCCGCTGTTGCGTTAAAAGCGCTCGGCGGAGAAATTATTGGTAAACTTCTTCCGCAAAGCGAAGAAGAAATCACACGCTGTCACAAAATGGGCCTTGATTTAAGCAAAGTCCTTCGCATGGAAGACCTTGTGAAGGGTGATGACGCAATTTTTGCAGCTACCGGTGTAACGGACGGCGAGCTGTTAAAAGGCGTTCAATTCAAAGGCTCTGTCGGCACAACTGAAAGCTTAGTTATCCGTGCAAAATCAGGCACTGTCCGCTTCGTTGACGGCAGACACAGCCTGAAAAAGAAACCAAATCTTGTAATCCGTCCATAACAAACAGAAAAAGCGGGTGTGAGCCCGCTTTTCCTTTGCAGAAAAGCGTCAACTCTATCAATTCCGTGTCAAAACCTTATTTCAGTTGAATAATTTTTTGAAATAAGGTAAAAATAAAGAGTGCTGCGAATTTTACTGCGTAATTCCTTCTTTTAAGCACTAGGAAAGTTTCAATTTCTACCGCATACAGACGATATAAGTATTGATCTTCTCATGTTTTTGTCCTCGCTTCCTTCAAAACTCATTAAGACAATCCTTTTAACAAAAGCGCCGATCATGGGTGGAAGTGTTACCGATAGAAGTTCCTTTATGTTAAAAAAAAGAATGTGCTTTGGCGGATGTTGTGCAAAAGCAGCAGATTACATGTGCAAGTAAGATATTGACTATGAAAAGCGTGGTGTTTTTATGAAAGACGTATCTATTTCCTCTTTGGAAAATATGAAATTGAAAGAGCTTTATGAACTTGCAAGACATTATAAAATCTCCTACTACAGCAAACTGACAAAAAAAGAACTCATTTTCGCCATTCTGAAAGCAAATGCAGAACAGGAAGATCTGCTGTTTATGGAAGGCGTTCTTGAGATCATCCAGTCTGAAGGTTTCGGCTTCCTGAGACCGATCAACTACTCTCCAAGCTCAGAAGACATTTACATCTCAGCTTCACAAATCCGCCGTTTCGATTTGCGGAACGGAGACAAAGTATCAGGCAAGGTTCGCCCGCCAAAAGAAAATGAGCGTTACTATGGACTTTTGCACGTTGAAGCAGTAAACGGGGATGATCCCGAATCAGCAAAAGAGCGTGTGCATTTCCCGGCTCTTACACCTCTTTATCCAGACCGTCAAATGGTGCTTGAAACAAAGCCGAACTTCTTGTCTACTAGAATAATGGACATGATGGCGCCGGTTGGATTTGGACAGCGCGGTTTGATTGTCGCGCCTCCAAAAGCTGGAAAAACGATGCTGCTGAAGGAAATTGCCAACAGCATTACAGCAAACCAGCCTGAAGCAGAGCTGATCGTGCTTTTGATCGACGAAAGACCGGAGGAAGTGACCGATATCGAGCGTTCTGTAGCTGGGGATGTCGTCAGCTCAACGTTTGATGAAGTGCCGGAAAACCATATTAAAGTAGCCGAGCTTGTGCTTGAGCGCGCGATGCGTCTCGTGGAACACAAAAAGGATGTCATCATTCTGATGGACAGCATCACACGCCTTGCCCGCGCCTACAACTTAGTGATTCCGCCGAGCGGAAGAACGCTTTCCGGGGGGATTGACCCAGCAGCGTTCCACCGTCCGAAACGCTTCTTCGGGGCTGCGAGAAATATCGAAGAGGGCGGAAGCTTAACTATCCTTGCTACGGCTCTTGTTGATACAGGGTCACGTATGGATGATGTCATTTATGAAGAATTCAAGGGAACAGGCAACATGGAACTTCACCTTGACCGTTCTCTGGCAGAGCGCCGCATCTTCCCGGCCATCGATATCCGCCGTTCGGGAACGCGCAAGGAAGAGCTGCTTGTGCCTAAAGAGCACCTTGATCGTTTATGGTCTATCCGCAAAACGATGTCTGATTCACCTGATTTCGCAGAAAAATTCATGAGAAAAATGAAAAAAACCAAAACAAACCAGGAATTTTTCGATATTCTCAATCAAGAATGGAAACAGGCAAATCTATCATCTGCTAGACGATAAATTGTATTTGCAAAAGAAGTAAATCACTGATATAATTTTCTCATATGCGTTTCGGACAATGCTCCGAAATAATAACTCTGTTTCCACACT
>NZ_JAVAXX010000482.1:0-2955 GCF_042709275.1 Bacillus sp. LR_5
GGCGAGGAAGGGGCAACATCACATTGAAAAACATTTTAATAAGAGCTGGCATATCACCATTTGATACATTTAATGCAGCTGAAATGATTGTTCGCAACTCCATTGGCGGCAACGTAGGAAACCTAGTATATGCCTACAGTGTGTTTCGCACGCTGATGACAGAAGGAACGACGATTACTCCTGATTATTATCGGATTAATCCAGCGGATGCTGAACAAATTAATACAAATTATGATATGTATATTATTCCGCTGGCAGATGCATTCCGCGAGGATTTCGTGCCTTCTTTACGGAAATATACCCAATTAATTAAGAAACTAACCATTCCGGTTGTTGTGATTGGTGTTGGTTTGCGGGCTCCGTTTGAACCAAAATTAAATGAAGGTTTTCCTTTTGATGAGGATGTAAAAGCGTTTGTAAGTGCTGTGCTGGAGAGATCAAATATGATCGGTGTCCGCGGTGAAATTACAGCGAAATACCTTTCCAGATTAGGCTTCCGTGAAGGCATTGACCATACGGTGATTGGGTGTCCTTCTATGTATGCGTTTGGCAGAGAACTGAAGATAAGAGAAACTAATATCACAACAGAATCTATGGTGACGGTTAACTCATCAAGACTGTCTCCAAAGCATGTGCTGGACTTCATTACGAGAAGCATGAAAGAGTTCCCGAATCATTACTTTATCCCGCAATGGCGAAAAGAAATGATTCTGACGTATGCGGGTGCGCCTGCGCTAGCGAAGCCTGCTGATAATTATCCGGTCAGCATGGAAGACCCGGCTTATCAGAATGATAGAGTTCGATTCTTTTTAAATGTGCCGACTTGGCTTGATTTCCTGAGACAAGCTGATTTAACCTTTGGCGCAAGGCTGCATGGAAATATCGCAGCGACGATTGCCGGTACACCGAGCCTGTTGCTTCCGAAAGATGCCAGAATGCGTGAATTAGCTGAGTACCATCAATTAACGCATGTCATGGCAAATGAGATAACCGATCAGACAAAACTGTCAGAATTAATTGAAACACTTGATTTTCATCAGCCTGAGAAACGGCAAGCGCAAAACTTTGACCATTTCATCAGCTTCTTGAATCAAAATGAATTAGACCATATTTATAAAGAGAAAGCGATTCCTGATACCGTTCCTTTTGACGAAAAACTATCTAACACGAAGCTTCTTCCGCCTGTGACTACAGTTAGCGGCTGCAGTTCCACAGAAACAGCGAAACGCTGGGAAGCGCTGATGGCATTAGAAAATGCCAAAAAGGAAAAAACCATTAAAGATCTGAAAAAAAAGGTCAAAAAGTATCAGGGCACGTTAAATAGAAAATCAGTGCGTATCGCTTTAAAAACAGCAAATATGCTGAGTGTGAAGTGACCATTCACTAACATTACAACTATATTACAGGTGTATAAAACTTGCAATATTTTTGGAATAAAAAAGAAAGCCGCAATGCTGCCAATCTGGCAATATTGCGGCTTTCTTATATTAGTTTCGGATAAGGTAATCAAACGCGCCGAGAGCGGCAGTTGCACCTGATCCCATCGAAATAATAATTTGGTTGTACGCACTGTCTGTGCAGTCGCCGGCAGCAAATAAGCCTGGTACGCTTGTTGCGCCGTGTTTGTCGACAATAATTTCGCCCATGCGGTTGCGTTCAACTGTTCCTTCTAACCATTCTGTGTTTGGCACGAGACCGATTTGGACGAATACACCTTGAAGTTCAACGTGTTTTTCTTCGCCTGTTTCGCGGTCTACGTATGTGATGCCGTTAACACTCTGATCACCTGTGATTTCTTTTGTTTGTGCGTTTTTCACGACAGTAACGTTAGGCAGGCTGTAGAGACGTTTTTGCAGGACTTCGTCTGCTTTCAGTTCCGGCGCAAATTCTAGCACGGTAACGTGATTGACAATACCTGCAAGGTCAATTGCTGCTTCGATACCAGAGTTTCCTCCGCCGATAACCGCTACGTCTTTGCCTTCAAACAATGGCCCATCACAGTGCGGGCAGTATGCGACACCTTTGTTTTTGAACTCTTGTTCACCTGGTACGTTGACATTGCGCCAGCGTGCACCTGTTGAAAGGATCACTGTTTTACTTTTCAGAACAGCGCCGTTTTCGAGTTCAAGTTCGAACAGATCTTTCTTCTCAAGGCGTTTCGCACGCTGAAGGTTCATGACATCAATATCATATTCCTTCACATGCTCTTCAAGACTTGCCGCAAGCTTCGGTCCTTCCGTCGCTTTGACGCTGATGAAGTTTTCGATGCTCATGGTGTCGAGAACCTGTCCGCCGAAGCGTTCAGCGACAACCCCAGTGCGGATGCCTTTACGTGCAGTGTAGATCGCTGCACTTGCACCAGCAGGTCCGCCTCCGACAACAAGAACGTCAAACGGCTCTTTGTCAGCAAACTCAGATGCATCTGCGCCGCTGCCCATTTTCGCAAGGATTTCTTCAAGCGTCATACGGCCGCTTCCGAAGGATTCGCCATTCAGGTAAACGGTCGGCACTGCCATGATGTTTTTGCTTTCAACTTCTGCTTTGTATGCTGCACCGTCAATCATCGTGTGCGTAATGTTCGGGTTCAGCACGCTCATCATGTTTAAAGCTTGTACAACATCAGGACAGTTGTGGCATGTCAGGCTGATATAAGATTCGAAGTGGTATTCACCGCTGATCTTCTTCACCTGATCAATGACTTTTTGGTCCACCTTAGGCGGTCTGCCGCTCACTTGGAGCAGCGCCAACACTAATGATGTGAATTCGTGGCCCAGAGGGATACCGGCGAAAGTCACGCCAGTGTCTTCTCCGACACGATTGACACTGAAGCTTGGCGTTCTGTTTAATTCAGCTTTTTCAACTGAAATTTTCGATGACATGGAAGCCAGCTCATCAACGAGAGCCAGCATGTCCTTAGAAGTGTCATCTTCGCCTGCGCTAACTTTGAGAACAATG
>NZ_JAVAXX010000483.1:0-2939 GCF_042709275.1 Bacillus sp. LR_5
CAAAATAGGGTTTAAACGGATTCTTTATTGATTTCGATATGAAACGGTTTTTGTTCCGTTGGCGGATTCACCAAAATTTCATCAAGCACTTCTTGGAACGTCTTCACTGCAATAATCTCGATCCCGTCAATCTGCTTTAAGATGGCCTGCTGATTTTCATATGGGATAATCACCTTTTTCGCACCGGACTGCTTGGCCGCTTTTATTTTCGGAATGACGCCTCCGATGGGTTTCACAAGACCGTTCAGGCTGATTTCGCCCGTCATCGCAACGGTATTGTCAATAGGAATTTTGTGTATCGCCGAGAAAATCCCCGCCGCCATCGCAATGCCTGCTGACGGCCCATCAATCGGAATCCCTCCTGGGAAATTGATGTGAATATCATAATCAGAAGGCTTCATTCCCATTGTCCGGAGCACGGTTAATACATTTTCAACCGAACCCTTCGCCATGCTTTTTCGCCTGATCGATTTTGATTGGCTGCCGATGCTTTCTTCTTCAGCTATTCCTGTGATGTTAATTGATCCTTTATCTTGAGCCGCGGTTACACTTACTTCGATTTCCAGAAGCGATCCGCTGTTAGGCCCATAGACTGCAAGCCCATTTACAATGCCAACCTGTGGTTCAACACCGATTTTTTGCTCGTGCTTTGGAGTAAGCTGACTGGAGTGAATGACCCATTCAATATCCTCAATCGTAATGTCCTTCCGATTCTCGGTTACAGCCATCCCCGCTGCGATTTGAATCATATTGACGGCTTCCCGCCCGTTCCGCGTGTAGCTGGTCAAAAGATCCAGGCCTTCTTCAGAGATATTTTTTTCAATTTTATCAGCTGCTGTTTTAGCAACCGTTTTCAGCTCGTCCTTTTCAAGCTCGCGGAAAAAAACCTCCAAACAGCGGGACCGGATAGCTGGCGGAATTTCGTTTGGCATTCTCGTGGTCGCGCCAATCAAGCGAAAATCAGCCGGCAGCCCATTTTGAAAAATATCATGAATATGATTCGGAATTTGTGTATTTTCCTCACTGTAATACGCACTGTCTAAAAAGACTTTTCTGTCCTCAAGCACCTTCAGCATTTTATTCATTTGAATAGGATGCAGCTCCCCTATTTCATCAATAAACAGCACACCGCCATGGGCATGGGTGACAGCTCCCTGCTTCGGCTGCGGAATCCCAGCCTGTCCCATCGCTCCGGCCCCTTGGTATATCGGGTCATGGACAGAGCCGATGAGCGGATCGGCAATTCCTCTTTCATCAAAACGGGCTGTTGTCGCATCGAGTTCCACAAAAACAGCCTGCTCTTTAAACGGTGATTGTTTATGTTTTTTTGCTTCTTCCAACACAAGCCGCGCAGCAGCCGTTTTCCCAACTCCCGGTGGCCCATAGACAATCACATGCTGAGGATTTGGCCCGCATAAAGCCGCCTTTAATGCTTTAATGCCGTCTTCCTGTCCGACGATATCTTGAAAGCTTTTGGGGCGGACCTTCTCAGATAATGGCTCGGACAAGCTGATAGCGCGCATTTTCCGAAGCTGCTCCATTTCCTTCTTTGATTCTTTATCTATCGTGACCTTTTGTGTCCTTTGATTTTTAAGCAAATTCCAAAAATACAAACCGATGATGATCCCAAAAAACAGCTGAATAAATAACGCGATCCCTGTCCAACTCATGGTGGTCCCTCCTGAAAAACAATTTATGTATCCAATTCATTCCTCTGATTGCTAGTATCTCCCATAGAAGACGGGAATAAACGTTTTTCCGGAAGAGTTGCATGCAAAAAAAACCTCCTGAGTGTTACCACTCAGGAGGTTTGTGCTTATCTTTATGCAGATGTTTTATCTTGGCTTACCTCAGTGCCATCTTTTAATAAGAGGCGAGGAGGCTCTCCGTGTGTCACAGTTGCCCCGGTAATTACACATTTTTCAATGTCATCACGAGAAGGCAGCTCAAACATCACATCAAGCATGATGCCTTCAATGATAGAACGGAGTCCGCGTGCTCCAGTCTTGCGTTCAATTGCTTTTTTAGCAATTTCAGAAAGCGCTTCTTCTTCAAACTCAAGCTCAACGTTATCAAGCTCAAGCATTTTCTTGAATTGCTTAACAAGAGCGTTTTTCGGTTTTGTTAAGATCGCAACCAATGCTTCTTCGTCAAGCTTTTCAAGGCTTGCAATAACCGGAAGACGTCCGATAAATTCAGGAATTAACCCGAAACGGAGCAAATCTTCAGGAAGCACTTTTGAAAGAAGATCTTCTTTCTCAAGATCAGCAGCTTTATTGTCGGCACCGAATCCAATCACTTTTTGGCCTAAACGGCGTTTGATGATTTGTTCGATACCATCGAAAGCTCCGCCGCAAATGAACAAAATATTTGTTGTGTCAATTTGAATGAATTCTTGATGAGGATGCTTACGTCCACCTTGAGGCGGTACGCTTGCCACTGTACCCTCAAGAATTTTAAGCAATGCCTGCTGTACACCCTCACCTGACACATCACGTGTGATAGACGGGTTTTCAGATTTTCTAGCCACTTTATCGATTTCATCAATATAGATAATGCCTTTTTCGGCTTTTTCCACATCATAATCAGCAGCTTGGATGAGCTTCAAGAGAATATTCTCTACATCTTCACCCACGTATCCAGCTTCAGTCAAAGATGTAGCGTCCGCAATCGCAAACGGCACATTTAAAATGCGAGCCAATGTTTGCGCCAGAAGGGTTTTACCGCTTCCCGTAGGGCCGATTAATGAAATATTACTTTTTGAGAGCTCAACATCATCAACTTTGCTGTTAGAGTTAATGCGCTTATAGTGGTTATACACAGCAACAGCAAGTGATTTCTTCGCTTGATCTTGGCCGATGACATATTCATTCAAAATTTCGCGAATTTCCTGAGGCTTTGGTACGTCTTTAAATTCTACTTCTTCTTCTGTTCCGAGT
>NZ_JAVAXX010000484.1:0-2933 GCF_042709275.1 Bacillus sp. LR_5
GAGGATTTTTTATTATTCTACAAATTCTATGTTTATAAAGTAATCTTTAGATGTTTTAATCTCTATGCTATCACCTATAAACTACTAGTACTTCTTTATTTAGTTGAATCTCCTTGATAACTTCAAAATAAAAACTTCTCTATAAAACCAAGA
This sequence comes from Bacillus sp. LR_5, assembly GCF_042709275.1. Classification (NCBI taxonomy): domain Bacteria; kingdom Bacillati; phylum Bacillota; class Bacilli; order Caryophanales; family Bacillaceae; genus Bacillus; species Bacillus sp. LR_5. Next base: position 154 of record NZ_JAVAXX010000484.1, read on the forward strand.
TTAAAGTAAATAGCTAATAAAAAGAGACTTCCCAAAAGTTCAAAGAACTATTCTGTCCATTATGGACTCTGAATTACCTTCGGGCAACTCAAGTCTAACATTTTCTGGATTAAGAGAGAGTCTGACTAAAAATAGTAATATTACTAGTTGCTCCTATATCCAGACCCTTTACAAACCAAAAGAACATCTCCTTCATTTGCAATACTTCTAGGGTCCTCAGTCCACCTATTCACAATCACACTAGTATCAGAAAGGTTACTAGCTCCTGTGATATAAGGTATTCCTTTATTCATATCGTTATATTTATCTGGAGAAAAATCTTGCCCTGATAACAATTCAATCACACTTTCAAACCTCACCCACTTCCAACTCTCCGGTATATCAAACGGAATCTCATCTTCACTAATTTCCGACAGGGCCTTAGTCTTTTTAATCTTCCCTTCCTCAGCTTTTCTTCTCTTCCTTAATCTCCTGATAAAGCTCCTCGCAGTCCCCTCTTCTTCTCGCTGCTCAACCAGCTTACCTTGAATCGCATACTGTAAAATCGACTTCTGCATATCCTCTGGGAACTTTTTATTCAGTTCTTCTACTTCAGAATAAGCTTTATCGTATTGGTCAACATAAGGCATTAGATATTAAGTTTCCAAACGACTACATTTTAACTATATTAAACAACAATGGGCCGCGTCCAAGTAAAAAGATATTTGACTTTGAAAATACAAAAGGTGCTGTTTTTAATCGATTACATGGTTTAACTGAGGAAAGTTCAAGTTTTAGAGGTCTTAGAAGATTACCAGGATAGAAGAACGCTTTTAGGAATAGTTCCTTTCGCCGGTGATCCTTTCGGTAACGAAATCTGTTTCGATTATCGTCAGAATAAAGAGAATCCCTCCATGGTTTTCTGGGATCATGAAATTGCATATGAAGATCCTAATGAAGCTTTGAGTCATATATGTTATTCATTTTCCAAGTTGGTTAATAAGCTCTACGAGGGAGGAATGAATGGATAGAGAAAATGACCAAAAATAAACAAGCTCAATGCCCTTCCTTTTTGTGGATAAGGACTATTATTATTTCAATTACTTATTGTTTCACTTTTGTTTTGGTCTGTTCATAATATCATGGGTAAGCCCAGAATAAGCTGGAACCTTCTCGCTGCAACCCAAGAAATGCCTCGTATTTTTTTGAGACGATGGAATCAACTCACTTCTGGTCTTCAGCGGTCGAACATGAGGTCCTGCGAGTCCTCAAAAAGCACAAAGTGAACCAAAATAAAGTCAAGATAGTATGATGAGAATTTTGTATTTGGTCGTTTGAATGGGCCTTAGTGGGGTTACCCACCATTTATCAAAACAATAGAAAATCGATTTAGATCAGTGCTAAAAAAATCAAACATAGACAAAAAACTTACTCCTCATTCCCTGCGGCACACTCATACTTCATTGCTTGCTGAAGTCGGCGTAGATTTACAAAGAATCATGAACCGGTTAGAAGCTAAGACAACCACACAGGTTTATTTACACATCAAAAAAGACAGAAAAAAAGAAGCTTCTCACAAGTTCGGTGAACTCATGAGAAGCCTCGAAAATTTATAAATAACATCAAAAGGGCATCAAAAATGACGTCCGTTGCCGACAAACCCTTGTAAATCAAGGGTTTTTTGTCGGTTTTACATCATTCCGCCCATACCGCCCATGCCGCCCATATCAGGCATTCCTGCGCCGCCAGCGTTTTCTTCTGGCTTGTCAGCGACAACGGCTTCTGTTGTTAAGAACATTGCAGCTACAGACGCAGCGTTTTGAAGAGCTGAGCGTGTAACTTTTGTTGGGTCAACGATACCTTTTTCGATCATGTTTACCCATTCGCCAGTTGCAGCGTTGAAGCCTACGCCGATTTCTTCGTTTTTGAGGCGTTCAACGATGACAGATCCTTCAAGACCAGCGTTGTGCGCGATTTGACGGATTGGCTCTTCAAGTGCGCGAAGCACGATGTTGATACCTGTTTGAGCATCGCCTTCAGCTTCAACTGCAGCAACTTTGTTATATACGTTTACAAGCGCTGTACCACCACCGGATACGATGCCTTCTTCAACAGCTGCGCGAGTTGAGTTCAGGGCGTCTTCGATGCGAAGTTTACGCTCTTTCAGCTCAGTTTCAGTTGCAGCGCCGACTTTGATGACAGCTACGCCGCCAGCAAGTTTCGCAAGACGCTCTTGTAATTTTTCTCTGTCGAATTCAGAAGTTGTTTCTTCCACTTGAGCGCGGATTTGAGTCACGCGGGCAGAAATTTTGTCTGTTTCGCCAGCGCCTTCAACGATTGTTGTGTTTTCTTTTGTAACGACAACTTTAGAAGCGCGTCCCAATTGTGTGATTTGAGTAGATTTCAGGTCAAGGCCAAGATCTTCTGTGATGACTTCTCCGCCAGTAAGGACAGCGATGTCTTCAAGCATTGCTTTACGACGGTCACCGAAGCCAGGAGCTTTAACAGCCACTGCGTTGAATGTGCCGCGAAGTTTGTTCACAACAAGTGTTGCAAGTGCTTCGCCTTCAACATCCTCAGCGATCAGAAGCAATGGTTTGCCTTGCTGTACAACCTGCTCAAGCACAGGAAGGATTTCTTGAATGTTTGTGATTTTTTTGTCTGTGATTAAGATGTAAGGATTGTCAAGAACCGCTTCCATCTTATCAGAGTCAGTTACCATGTAAGGTGACGCATATCCGCGGTCGAATTGCATACCTTCCACAACTTCAAGCTCAGTTGTGAAGCCTTTAGACTCTTCA
>NZ_JAVAXX010000485.1:0-2900 GCF_042709275.1 Bacillus sp. LR_5
AAAGGACAGGATCCATCCGTATACAAAGCCCGAATTACTTTAAGTTTTATCTTACCATTACACTAGTTGTTTTTCAATAAGATGAGAAGCAGATCGGCTTCTCGAATATGCCGGCTGCTTCTCCATCCGCTCCCCTGTATCCGGCGGAGAACTTCGGGTCAGCGGATGAAAAGTCCGGGCGAATATGTTCGTATCGCGAAATAACCTATATATATTGTATCATAGCCGCAGCCGGCCAGATATACATAATTTCCGTCCGGCATACATTAGTGTTTGCACATCATGTTATTTTATGATGCAATATGCGGTTTTTCCGCAAGATTTTTTTACGAAAGCGGGCTCTCTATTAAATCTTTAACGATTTCTTCAAGCTTCATACCTCTGGACGCTTTGAATAAAATTAAATCTCCTTTTGACGCGTTTTCCTTCACAGCTTGGAGGAGATCTTTTTTCTCAGTGTAATGGCTGACGCGTTCTTTCTCAAAGTGTTTCAGTGCGCCTTCCGCGATAAAAGCTCCCAGTTTTCCGTACGTAAAGACGCGGTCAATTTTCTCAGGGCTGATCACAGCGCCGCACTCTTTATGAAACGTTTCTTCAAGATCGCCGAGTTCAAGCATATCGCCGAGCACGAGCATTTTTTTCCCGTAGCCTTCAAGACTTTCTGTCAATTGAATCGCAGCCTTCATGGAAGTCGGACTCGCATTATAAGCGTCATTGATTATCGAAATGCCGCTGTCTGTTTTGATGAGTTCAAGTCTCATGCCAGTTACCTTTAGACCGCTCAGTCCTTTTGCCGCATCCTCAGGCGTGATGCCGAAATAAGCCCCTGCAGCAATCGCAGCCATGGCGTTCATGACATTGTGCTTGCCAAGTATCGGAATAAAAAACGTTTTTTCCATCCCTTTGATTGTAAAATGGGTTCCTTCCTCGCTCTGGCTGACATCCCGAAGCTGATAATCATTATGCGCTCCCGTACCGTACGTTTTCGTCTGGCAGCTGTATGCATTTTGAAGGAGCGGTTCGTCTCCGATATAAATCAGCACCCCGTCTTCTTTTAGCCCATTAATGATTTCAAGCTTCGCCTCCGCGATACCTTCTCTTGAGCCAAGGTCTTGCATGTGGGATTCGCCGATATTCGTAATTACTGCCGCATCCGGGTTTGCCAGGCGGGACAGAAGATCAATTTCTCCTTTGGCGCTCATTCCCATCTCCAATACAGCGATCTCCGTATCTTCAGGCATGGCTAAAACCGTCAGCGGCAGACCGATGTGATTATTGAAGTTTCCTCCTGTTTTGTGGACACGGTATCGGGTTTCCAGGACGGCGTGAATCATATCTTTCGTTGTCGTTTTGCCATTGCTTCCAGTTACCCCGATGACACGGGTGCCAAGCTCCTGCAAATAAGCTTTTGCAAGCTGCTGAAGAGCGGAAAGGGTGTCGTCCACTAAGATCACGGCTTGATTCTCGGGCGGGTTTGGTTCTGACCGATCCCAAAGAACGGCCGCTACACCGGCTTCAAAAGCCTGCGGCACAAAAGTGTGGCCGTTGAAATGTTCCCCTTTCAGCGGGATGAAAAGCTGCTGTTGTTCCAGTTTTCTTGTATCAGTTGCCACTCCATGAATGACTGTTTGTTCATATTGCGGATTTGTCAGTGTGCCTTTGACCATCTCCGCAATGTTCTTTACTGTTCGTTTAATCAAGTGAGGTCCCTCTCTTTCTTTTGTATATACGGGAAAAGACACTGCCCTCTGACCGGCAGTGTCCATGTTTATTATTAAAATGTATGCTTAATCAATTGTTTTTCAGCATGGCGTTCTTTTGCAAGCTCCACAAGCTGTTCAATCAGGTCAGCGTATTCCACTCCAGCCTCTTTCCAGAGGAGCGGAAACATGCTGAAAGGTGTAAAGCCAGGCATTGTGTTGACTTCATTGATCAGAACTTCGCCGTCAGCTGTCAGGAAAAAGTCCGCTCTGACGAGTCCTGACCCATCGATCGCTTTAAACGCCTTGATCGCCATATCACTGATTGTTGCGTATTCCTCATCGGTCACAATTGCCGGAATCATCAGATCAGTATCTCCATCCTCATATTTCGCTTTGTAATCGTAGAAATCTGTCTTCGGTGCGATTTCTCCCACAACAGAGCATTTAGGATCGTCATTTCCAAGAACACCGATCTCGATCTCGCGGCCGTTAATTCCTTCTTCAACGACAACTTTGCGATCATATTGGAAAGCAAGCTCAAACGCTTTTTGCAGTTCTTCACGGTTTCGGCATTTGCTGATTCCGACACTTGAGCCAAGGTTCGCCGGTTTTACGAAGCAAGGATAGCCTAATTCCTGTTCGACCTGCTCACAGCTTTCTTCCGGAGAACGAGTCCAGTCTTTCTTAAGGAAAGCAGCGTATTTAGCCTGAGCAAGGCCGGCTTGCGCGAATAAATGTTTCATGACAACTTTATCCATGCCAGCTGAGGAAGCAAGCACACCGTTGCCGACATAAGGAATATTCAACAGTTCGAGCATTCCTTGGATCGTACCGTCTTCTCCGTTCGGTCCGTGGAGGAGCGGGAATACGACGTCGATGGCTTCATTTTGCTGTGACGCTTCCTGCGGAAACATCTCCTGGTTTAGGGCAGCTGGAGAAAACGCACTGCCTCCTTGCTCAAATTGAAGCATTTTCACGTTTGAAACAGGCTCAGTTAAACGGGCGCCTTTTACCCATTCGCCTTTTTCTGTTATATATATCGGATGTATATCAAACTTCTCAGTATTTAGCGCTTTGATTACAGCCAGAGCTGTCTGCAGGGAAACATTATGTTCTGCCGACTTTCCTCCGTACACTAATCCTAGACTTGTTTTCAATGGATACTCCCCCCACTACAATTCATCTTTACTATCTTAT
>NZ_JAVAXX010000486.1:0-2876 GCF_042709275.1 Bacillus sp. LR_5
ATCATATCTGGGTTGCTTTTCTCTATCACGTACTTATTGATTCATATCCCGTATCCATTCATACATTGACTGGGCAGTATTGGTTACGGTGTCCGAAAGCGCTTTTCCGGCTTTTGAAAACATATTGAATGTCTCCACCTTTTCCAGCTCTTTTTGTTTTTCTTCTAAATCTTTTGCCGTGACTGTTTCTCCTAGGATTGAGGCTTCTTTTTCATTATCTTTTCCGTCGGTGAGCGTAAACGCCCCCTTCAGTGAAGGGTCATGATAGCCTTTCATACTCAGCATCCCGTTGTTTGCCTGCTGCATGCCGAACAGAACGCCTAAAAACATGATCGTGACAAGCAGTAAGCACTTTCCAAAGTATGCAATCAAATCAACCACCTATTTCTTATTGTTTTTTCGTCTCCCCGCTCGCTGCGTTGACCTTTTCAGCATCCCAGTACATTTCGCTGAATACGTCCGCGGCCGCGTTAGCCGCACGCTGCAGCTCTTCGAGATTATTATCCACTCCGCCAAACTCGAGCAAAAGCGCTCTATCGGTTAAATCCTGATTGTAAACACCATTATCGCCTGGCGAGCCTTTGGAAAAGACACCTGTGCTAAGTCCGGGGTATTTTTTCTCCATCAGTTTATGAAGCTCACTCGCAATTTTATAGTTTTCTTCGAAGTTTTTGTTTTTTTTCCCGACGACAAAGGCTACCCTGGCATAGCTTTTCCCTTTAATCGTTGCGGTTGTGTCTTTTTTGCGCCGAGAGTCTCTGTGGATGTCAATGATATATTGCAGATTTTTGTTTGAAGCGAGGGCGTCTTTCACGACCGGCCTTGATTCATCATAGGACCTGGCATAGTTTAAGCCTTTTTTATTCAATTTTGACTGTATATCGGTTTTATTCACTGTGGCTCCGATTCCCTGGGATTCAAGCGCTTGTCCGAACATATCTCCTACAAGCGTGACATTGGCTTTAGAATGGCGCGCCATGTCAGGATCGGTCTCGCCTTTTAATAGAGGGAGATATGATTCCGTATTGTGCGTGTGATAGATAAACACGACCTTTTTATCACCTGTTGTTTGTTTCGGCGGATCTTTTTGCGCATTATCTGATTGCGTTTGCTGTTTTTCAATCTCTGCCAAATTCGCTTCCCTTTCTTCCTCCATCACCTTAGACGGCGGCGGCGATTCCGCAGGCATATTCGTATAATCCGTCCCTTGTCCAGCTAACAAAATCTCGGTATCAAATTGTGCAAACCCCGGCAGCTCCCGACCGAGAAAGCTCCGCGGATCTTCGAGGTTAATGCTCGTCGCCAGCTTTAAAGAAAGACGAGAAAGATGAAATGAGCTGTCTGTTTGAGAGAGGTCAGAAGCGAAATAATGGTTTTCCATCCGCAGCAAATGTGCAAATACGTCACCCGGCAATTCTTCAGCAATCCCATAAAAAGAGTCAGACGACGGCCTAAGTTCCGGCCGGAGAGACGTCAGCACACCGGATAGAACAAAAATCACGATAAGGCTTACGATAAATAGAAAGATGGCTTTTACCGCTTTCCCTCCATTTACCGCAACAACAATCTGTCTGTTTCTGCGTTTATTTCTCATTGAATCCCTCCAGCGCTTGTCTAGTAATTACTCTATGAACAAGCTAGAGGAAGTAGAACTGTTTAGTGATTGTAGGAGCCTTTGTTTTCTTGTGACACTTTTTCATGAAGCGCTGTGTTTAATCCGTTCGCTAAAACATTTGCCATATCGTCGATAAATGAATCGACTTCCTTCGGCGTAACCATTAAGTTGTGCCCTAAAGGCGAAAGCACCTCGTGAATGAGCTGCCGTTTTTCATCTTCTTGAAGGGTTCCGACAATACCTAGGAACGATTGGCGCTGCTTTTGATCAGGAAGATCTTCTTCAGTGAGCACTTTCTTCTTCCCAAAGGTCATGCCTGCCGGAACAAGCGATCTTGATGGCCTGTTATCCTTCATTTCTCTGCCAAAATGTTTTAATATGTAGTCCACCGTGTCGCTGGCAATTGTCACGGCATCAACTACTGTCGGAACACCGATAGCAATCACCGGAACACCAAGCGTGTCTTTGCTTAAATCTTTTCGTTTATTCCCCACTCCAGACCCCGGGTGAATGCCTGTATCCGATATTTGAATGGTTGTGTTGACCCTTTCCACCGCCCGCGCCGCCAACGCATCAATGGCGATGACAAAATCAGGCTTCGATTGCTCAATCACACCTTTAATAATGTCACTTGTTTCGATTCCTGTTATCCCCATTACACCCGGTGCAAAAGCACTGACAGGCCTGTAACCCTCCTGTACGTTTTCCGGCTGAAGCTTAAACAAGTGCCTTGTTACCAACAGATTTTCTACTGCCATCGGTCCAAGCGCATCAGGTGTCACGTTCCAGTTGCCGAGCCCAACGATCAAACAGCTCGCATCTTTTGAGATATTAAGGTTTTCAAGAAAAGCTGAGAATTCCTCCGCAAAGACAGCAGAGACCTTCTCCTGCATTTCCGAATCATTCTCCCTGATTCCCTGTGCTTCAAGCGTTAAATAGCGCCCTTCTTTTTTTCCCGAAAGCTCTGCGCCTTCCTTTGTAACATCAACTGTGCGGATTTTAATGCCGCCGTGATCACGCTCTTTTTCAATAAAGCCTTTAATTTCTTTTGTCGGCACAGCCTGCTGATTGGCCATTGCTTCCTTCGTTTCCACTGCCAAATCGGTCCGTATCAAATACTGATTCACATCCAGCTCACTCTTTTTCATACAGGGGCCTCCTTCACATTAAGTACCTATATTGTTGCCATTTGCTGAATAAATCATGCTAAAAAGAGAACCTTCAATGAAAAATACTTTACATTTATATTGCAATCTAAAGG
>NZ_JAVAXX010000487.1:0-2876 GCF_042709275.1 Bacillus sp. LR_5
TCTTTAGATTGCAATATAAATGTAAAGTATTTTTCATTGAAGGGTCTCTTTTTAGCATGATTCATTCAGCAAATGGCAACAATATAGGTACTTAATGTGAAGGAGGCCCCCTGATGAAAAAGAGTGAGCTAGATGTTAATCAGTATTTGATACGTACCGATTTAGCAGTTGAAACGAAGGAAGCGATGGCCAATCAGCAGGCTGTGCCGACAAAAGAAATTAAAGGTTTTATTGAAAAAGAACGCGATCGCGGCGGCATTAAAATCCGCACTGTTGATATTACAAAGGAAGGCGCGGAGCTCTCGGGAAAAAAAGAAGGGCGCTATTTAACGCTTGAGGCACAAGGAATCAGAGAGAATGATTCGGAAATGCAGGAAAAGGTCTCTGCTGTCTTTGCGGAGGAATTCTCGGCTTTTCTTGAAAGCCTTAATATCTCAAAAGATGCGAGCTGTTTGATCGTCGGGCTCGGCAACTGGAACGTAACACCTGACGCGCTGGGACCGATGGCTGTAGAAAATCTATTGGTCACAAGGCACTTGTTTAAGCTTCAGCCGGAAAATGTGCAGGAGGGCTACAGGCCCGTCAGTGCGTTTGCACCTGGTGTGATGGGGATTACGGGAATCGAAACGAGCGACATTATTAAAGGTGTGATTGAGCAATCGAAGCCTGATTTTGTCATTGCCATTGATGCATTGGCGGCGCGGGCGGTGGAAAGGGTCAACACTACCATTCAAATATCGGATACAGGCATTCACCCGGGATCAGGGGTGGGGAATAAACGAAAAGATTTAAGCAAAGACACGCTTGGCGTACCGGTGATTGCAATCGGAGTTCCGACGGTCGTTGATGCCGTGACGATTGCCAGCGATACGGTGGACTACATATTAAAACATTTTGGCAGAGAAATGAAGGATAACAGGCCGTCAAGATCGCTTGTTCCGGCTGGCATGACGTTTGGGAAAAAGAAAGTGCTCACTGAAGAAGATCTTCCTGATCAAAAGCAGCGTCAATCGTTCCTCGGCATTGTCGGAACCCTTCAAGAAGATGAAAAACGACAGCTCATTCACGAGGTGCTTTCGCCTTTAGGCCACAACTTAATGGTTACGCCGAAGGAAGTTGATTCTTTTATCGACGATATGGCAAATGTGCTGGCGAATGGGTTAAACACAGCGCTTCACGAAAAAGTGTCACAAGAAAACAAAGGCTCCTACAATCACTAAACAGTTCTACTTCCTCTAGCTTGTTCATAGAGTAATTACTAGACAAGCGCTGGAGGGATTCAATGAGAAATAAACGCAGAAACAGACAAATTGTTGTTGCGGTAAATGGCGGGAAAGCGGTAAAAGCCATCTTTCTATTTATCGTAAGCCTTATCGTGATTTTTGTTCTATCCGGTGTGCTGACGTCTCTCCGGCCGGAACTCAGGCCGTCGTCTGACTCTTTTTACGGAATTGCTGAAGAATTGCCGGGTGACGTGTTTGCACACTTGCTGCGGATGGAAAACCATTATTTCGCTTCTGATCTATCTCAAACCGATAGCTCATTTCATCTTTCGCGCCTTTCTTTGAAGCTGGCGACAAGTATTAACCTCGAAGATCCGCGGAGCTTTCTCGGCCGGGAGCTGCCGGGGTTTGCGCAATTTGATACTGAGATTCTGTTAGCTGGACAAGGCACGGACTATACGAATATGCCGGCGGAATCCCCGCCGCCGTCTAAGGTAATGGAGGAAGAAAGAGAAGCGAATTTGGCAGAGATTGAAAAACAGCAAACACAATCAGACAATGCGCAAAAAGATCCGCCGAAACAAACAACTGGTGATAAAAAGGTTGTCTTTATCTATCACACGCACAATACGGAATCATATCTTCCTCTATTAAAAGGCGAGACCGATCCTGATATGGCGCGCCATTCTAAAGCCAACGTCACGCTCGTAGGAGATATGTTCGGAAAAGCGCTTGAATCTCAAGGCATCGGAGCCACAGTGAACAAAACCGATATACAGGCAAAGCTGAACAAAAAAGGCTTAAACTATGCCAGATCCTATGATGAATCAAGACCGGTCGTCAAAGATGCGCTCGCCTCAAACAAAAATCTGCAATATATCATTGACATCCACAGAGACTCACGGCGCAAAAAAGATACGACGGCAACGATTAAGGGGAAAAGCTATGCCAGGGTAGCCTTTGTCGTTGGCAAAAAAAGCAAAAACTTCGAAGAAAACTATAAAATTGCGAGCGAGCTTCATAAGCTGATGGAGAAAAAATACCCCGGACTCAGCACAGGTGTCTTTTCAAAAGGCTCGCCAGGCGATAATGGTGTTTACAACCAGGATTTAACTGACAGAGCGCTTTTGCTCGAATTTGGCGGAGTGGATAATAATCTCGAAGAGCTACAGCGTGCGGCTGACGCAGCCGCGGATGTATTCAGCGAATTGTACTGGGATGCTGAAAAGGTCAACGCGGAGAACGGCGAGACGAAAAAACAATAAGAAATAGGTGGTTGATTTGATTGCATACTTTGGCAAATGCTTGCTGCTTGTCACGATCATGTTTTTAGGTGTTCTGTTCGGCATGCAGCAGGCGAATAACGGGATGCTCAGTATGAAAGGTTATCATGACCCTTCACTTAAGGGGGCGTTTACGCTCACCGACGGAAAAAACAATGAAAAAGAAGCCTCGATCTTAGGAGAAACAGTCACGGCGAAAGATTTAGAAGAAAAACAAAAAGAACTGGAACAGGTGGAAACGTTCAATGTGTTCTCTAAAGCCGGAAAAGCGCTTTCGGACACCGTAACCAACACAGCCCAGTCAATGTATGAATGGATACGGGATCTGAATCAATAGGTGCGTGAAAGAGAAAAGCAGCCCAGGTATGGC
>NZ_JAVAXX010000488.1:0-2874 GCF_042709275.1 Bacillus sp. LR_5
AATAGATATGCTCATGGAACTCTTGGTAGTCGGCCAAATATTGATGAAGATACTCATAAACAAAATTATTTTGTCATAATAAAGTTATTTGTATTAATTGTTCTAAAAATCAATGAAGATCTTTGTTTGTATGATTTGACGAAGCAAATGGACCAATCTGAGTAGAGCCTTAAGGTCCAATTACTGATGGGAGAAGTGGGAGTCTGTTTTCACTTAGTATCATAAGTTGTTTTTGTTGACTTTAGATTATAAAATTAGATTATGATATATAATCGCAAGTATAGTAGTTTGTCTCGTGAATTCTGTAGTTTTTATAGTTAAAGCTGTCGAGATTTTCTCGACAGCCTATTTGAAATGTGTGTATTTAAAGTCATATCTGTGAGCTTTGAGATCTTCGAGTGAAAAATACTCCTTATAGACAATTTCGGCAGTCCAGCCAATCCCCACTCCGCTTCTTCTGCATTAAACTGGCACACATGTAGAGGCAAAAGTAAAAGAGAAAGTTAAATTCCAATACAATTCTGGTTTTCCACAGTTGTTCGTAAGTAAATAAACTATTTCTGTTTTCTTTTACGTATTATTGAGTAGAATATCATCACCCCTGAACCCCACATCCCTCACTTCATATACCGATACTCCCGCAAACTCTCCAAAATCGCAACTTCCTGCAGCAATTCCTCACCAACATTTGTTTCCTTCACTTTCTTTCGCTCGAGCTCTTTGTCCACTAATCGCTTCACCGTTAAGACGTCGGTTCCGGTGTTTAGGACTTCTGTCTTGGAGTTGAAGTGTTTATGGGCGACGAGCTGCATGCCGTAGGAGTTGTATAGCAGCGTGTAGCCGGCGATGCCTGTTGTGGATTGGTAGGCTTTGGAGAAGCCGCCGTCGATGACGATCATTTTTCCGTTTGCTTTGATTGGGTCTTCTCCTTCGATTTCTTTTACAGGTGTATGGCCGTTGATGATATGGCCATGATCTGGATTGAGGCCGAATTCTGCCAGGATGTTTCGGCAGGTTGCTTCGTCTTCGCGTAAATAATAATACGGGTTTTTCTTTTCTTTATGTGTTTCCTTCTCTTTGATGAAATACCGCTCAAATGTCGTCATGGCGCGTTTTCCGAAGAGGGAGGAGTATTCACCTGTCCATAAATACCAAGCCATATCTGTCGCCAGGTCATCGGTTTCTTCCGGGTGGGCAAAGGCTTCCCGCAAGAATCGTTCAAATACATCGAGCAGCTCACGGCCCGCATACGGTTTATCCTCAATCATCATCGTTTCCATATTGCCGTTTTCATCGACAGGAATACAGCCGTGAATCAACAGGTTACCGTTATATTTTAAATAAAGGCTGCCTTTTTTCATCATAAAATTCATATGGCGGCCCAGCTTTTCGGAATGCTGGACAGAGAATAGCAGCTTGTCTATGACTTCTGCTTCTTCTTCTAATAGCTGATCTGGCTGCTCCGGGTTGATTGTCGCAAAGCAGGTGTTTTCCAGCTGATATGTTTTTCCGTTTAGCGTGATTTCGTTTTTGTCATAATCTATTTTCTCTAATAACAGCCGTTCCTCCATATTAAAGTTCGGCCGTCTCTTGATAATCGGGCTCTCGAGCTTGAATTGGATCATGGCAATCGCTTGATGGATTTTTGTGATTTGCTTAATCTCATCCTCTGGTCTGTTGTCGTCAGCTTTTGGACGGAACGCTGGGTTATCATCATAATATTTTTCGGCCAGGTTTAGCAGCGGTCTCAGGTTGATGCCGTACACGTCCTCAATAATATCCAGGTTGTCGTAGCGGGCACAGATGCGGATAATATTAGCCAGGCACACTTTGGAACCGGAATAGGCGCCGATCCAAAGGACATCGTGATTTCCCCACTGAATATCGACAGAATGATAGTTGATCAGTTCTTCCATAATTCTATCCGGCTGCGGGCCGCGGTCATAAATATCGCCGACCACATGCAGATGGTCGACCACCAATCGCTGAACGCTGTAAGCAAGGCCGGTGATCAGCTTATCGGCTTGGCCAAGCTCAATGATCTGATCAATGATTTCGGAGTAATATTGCTCCTTGTTGCCAGCTTGTTCTGTTTTGTATAACAGCTCCTCCGTAATATAAGCAAATTGGGCAGGCAGTGCTTTGCGTAATTTGGAGCGGGTATACTTGGAGGAGCAATATGAAACGAGCTTAATCATTCGATTTATCGTTTCTTTATACCACTCGTTTAACGCTGCTTTCGCATCAAAGTCATGTTTGATTAATTTCAGTTTGTCTTCCGGATAATAGACCAATGCTGCTAATTCATCGATTTCTCTATCGTAAATGACACCGCTGAAGATGTCGCGTATCTTCTCTTTGACTCGTCCTGAACCATTGCGCAGCACGTGCTGGAATGCCTGATACTCCCCGTGCAAATCACTGACAAAATGCTCGGTGCCTTTTGGCAGGTTCAGTATCGCTTTCAAATTAATGATTTCTGTTACCACTTTTTCTTCACAATCGTATTTTTGCGCGAGTAGATCTAGGTACTTGCTTTCCAAAACCGTCCATCCCCTTTTTAGAATAAACCCCTATTTATGAGCATGTGCATGATAAGGTGAATTTAAAAGTATGACATTATTTTTAAACATTGGACCTTTATATGATAGTACCGCATAACTGCTTTTATAGACAATTGAAACGGGTGAAAGAGGTGCTAAATGTTGTAGGCAAGAGCTAAAAACAGCTTTTCAGTAGTATCATGGAGGATCTTGCAGGTTGGTTTGGAGGTTAGTTTATTTGTCTCATCAACTAGCTTAAGAGGGGGGAGTTTCCTTTGCGTCTCTTCCACTAAAATCTGGCATAGTTTAGAGGGTAGAGGACTATAGGCTT
>NZ_JAVAXX010000489.1:0-2810 GCF_042709275.1 Bacillus sp. LR_5
GTGCCCCGGCGCTGTGCGCCCTGCCGCTTCGCGATCCTTCGCTTCCAGCATGGATTTCACATCATCGGGAGAAATTTTTCCAATACCTGCATCAAGCAAAGTACCCGCAATAATTCTGACCATATTATATAAGAAACCGCTGCCTGTGATCCGCATTTGCAGGCCGTCAGCCGTCTCAGTCCAATCAAGTTCGTAAATCGTTCTTACCTTGTCCTGCACTTCTGTTTTAGCCGCGCAAAAGCTCGTAAAATCATGTGTCCCTATAAGATGCTTTGCCGCTTCTCTCATGTCCTGCACATTAAGGCGATATGAAAAATGGTAAGCGTAATGCCGTTTAAATACGTCCGGGTGTTTCTCCGTGTATACAAAGTAGCGATATTCTTTTTTGACTGCGCTAAATCGTGCATGGAACCCATCATCCGCAATTTCTGCCTGTTTGACTGCGATATCGTCCGGAAGCAGTGCATTTAAGGCATATGGCCATCTCTCAGCCGGGATAGACAGCGGAGTGTCAAAATGAATCACCTGTCCGGCTGCGTGAACCCCGCTGTCTGTTCTTCCAGACGAAACGACCGGAATTCTGTCTTTTGACTTATGCAGGACAGCCAAAGCCTTCTCCAGTTCATCCTGAACCGTTCTTTTGCCCGGCTGAACCTGATAACCGTTAAACAAATGTCCGTCATAAGAAATCGTGCATTTCAGTCTCATACAGCACCTCTAAGCCCTTAAGAAAAATAACAAAGCAGCTAATACAATTAAGCTGACAATGACAGAAGTGTCTTTTCCTGTCCATACAAGCTTTCTATATTTCGTACGTCCTTCTCCGCCTTGATAGCCTCTTGCTTCCATTGCCACCGCAAGCTCTTCGGCGCGTTTAAATGCGCTGACGAAGAGCGGGACAAGAAGCGGGACAATAGCCTTCACTCTATCTTTGACAGGCCCGCTTGTAAAATCAACGCCTCGCGCCATCTGAGCCTTCATGATCTTATCTGTCTCCTCCATCAGTGTCGGAATAAACCGTAAAGAAATTGACATCATAAGAGCCAGCTCATGAACAGGAAGCTTTAATTTTTTCAATGGGTTCAGCAGCTGCTCCATTCCATCGGTAATCTCAATCGGTGTGGTCGTAAGCGTTAATAAGGTTGTGATTAAAATCAAATAGACGAATCTAAGAGAAATGAATATCCCCTGAACCAGACCGCCCTCATAGACTTTGAAAAAACCTATTTGAAAGATAATCGGTCCTTCATGTGTCATAAGGATGTGAAGAAGGAACGTAAAAAGGACAATCCAGATGATTGGCTTCAGCCCTTTCATTAAAAAAGAGAAAGGAACTCTTGTTAAAGAAACGACGCCGATTGTAAATAAACCAAGCAACGCATATGTCTGAACATTATTAGCTAAGAATACGATGCAGACAAATAAAAAGATCGTGATCAGTTTTGTTCTGGGGTCAAGCCGGTGCACAAGTGAAGTCCCCGGTACATACTTGCCGATAATCATGCTGTCCATCATAAAGTCTTCTCCCCCTGAAAAAGAGCACGGATTTCAGCAGCGGCATCTTCGATTGTGAGCATAGGCTCATTAAATCTCACACCCAGTACAGCTTCAAGGTGTCTTTGGAATTTTATTGTTTCAGGAAGATCCAGCCCCCAGCCGGCCATCTCTTCACCCTTTAAAAACAGATCACGCGGACTGCCTGATGCTTGTATCGTTCCTTTATGCATAACAATCATTTCATCAGCGTATGCAGCTGCATCCTCCATGCTGTGTGTCACAAGGATCGTCGTCAGGTTCCCACGTTGATGAAGCTCATAAAACATGTCCATAATCTCTTTTCGCCCTCTTGGGTCCAATCCTGCAGTCGGTTCATCCAGAACAAGCACTTCAGGGTCCATTGCAAGTACGCCGGCAATTGCAACTCTGCGCATTTGTCCCCCGCTTAATTCAAAGGGTGACCTGTCCAAAAGCTCTTCTGATAAACCTACAAGCTGCAGCATCTCTCTCGCTTTTTGTTCAGCATCTTCTTTTTTAACACCAAAGTTCATCGGTCCGAATGAAATATCTTTAAGAACTGTTTCTTCGAATAATTGATGCTCAGGAAATTGGAAAACGATTCCGACTTTTTTACGAAGTTTTTTCAGATCTTTATTCTTTTTCCCTGCCTGAATGACAGTGCTGCCTAGTGATATCTGTCCCTTCGTCGGCTTCAGGAGACCATTTAGGTGCTGAAGAAGAGTGGACTTGCCAGAGCCTGTATGCCCGATAACGGCTACGTAGCTTCCTTCTTTAATCGATGCATTGATATCATACAGTGCTAGGCGCTCAAACGGCGTCTTCATCTGATAGCGATGCTCTACATCTTTGATTGTAATGTCCACAGCTCTTTCACCAGCCCTTCCTGAGTCAAATGGTTTTCTTCCAAAGCCAGTCCATTTTCTCTTAAAAGCTGGCTAAGCTGGAATGAGAAGGGTAAATCAAGCCCAATTCGAACAAGTTCTTTATTCAATTTAAAAATCTCTTCAGGCGGCCCTTCAGCATATTTTTTACCGCCATTCATGACAATGATCCTGTCTGCTTTTGCTGCCTCATTCAGGTCATGTGTAATGGATATGACAGTCGCCATGCCCTGCTCTTTTAAATGTCTTACCGTTTCAAGCACTTCTTCTCGCCCGATCGGATCAAGCATGGATGTTGCTTCATCTAAGATAATAATATCAGGACGTGCGGCAATAACCCCCGCAATCGCAACTCTCTGCTTTTGGCCTCCGGAGAGATGGTGCGGCTCTTGATCGAGAAAATCTTGCATA
>NZ_JAVAXX010000049.1:0-30994 GCF_042709275.1 Bacillus sp. LR_5
TTGATAGGCAATTCTACCAAAGACAATTTTGGACAACAGCAAAAATTGTCTAGAGTCCTTAAAAACAGGCATATACAATTAATGGCGATTGGGGGTGCAATCGGGACAGGTTTATTCTTAGGCTCAGGAAAATCCATTCACTTTGCGGGACCATCCATTTTATTTGCTTACTTGATCACTGGAGTCTTTTGCTTTTTCATTATGCGTTCGCTAGGAGAACTGCTCTTATCAAATACGGGATATCACTCTTTCGTTGATTTTGTAAGGGACTATTTAGGCAACATGGCAGCGTTTATCACTGGCTGGACCTACTGGTTCTGCTGGATTTCTCTCGCGATGGCTGATTTAACCGCGGTCGGCATTTATACGCAATATTGGCTTCCCGATGTGCCTCAATGGCTGCCGGGTCTTCTTGCGCTTATCATCCTGCTGATCATGAATCTTGCCACCGTTAAACTTTTCGGAGAATTAGAATTCTGGTTTGCATTGATCAAAGTCATTGCCATATTGGCTCTTATCGTAACTGGTATTTTCTTGATTGCGAAAGGTTTTTCCACAGCTTCCGGCTCAGCCAGCCTCACGAATCTTTGGAAGCACGGCGGCATGTTTCCAAATGGATGGCATGGATTTATCCTTTCATTCCAAATGGTTGTCTTCGCTTTTGTGGGAATTGAACTTGTTGGACTGACAGCAGGTGAAACAGAAAATCCCCAAAAAGTGATCCCTAAAGCCATCAATCAAATCCCTGCCCGGATTTTACTTTTTTATGTCGGCGCACTTTTTGTCATTATGTGTATCTACCCTTGGAATGTTTTGAACCCAAATGAAAGCCCATTTGTTCAAGTCTTTTCTGTTGTAGGCATCGTTGCCGCTGCCAGTATGATCAATTTTGTTGTATTAACATCAGCGGCATCAGCGGCTAACAGCGCTTTATTCAGCACAAGCCGCATGGTCTATTCTCTAGCCAAGGATCATCACGCACCTGGATTATTGAAGAAATTGACTTCTTCTAAAGTTCCAAGTAATGCGCTGTTCTTTTCAACCATCGCCATTCTAATTGGCGTCAGCCTGAATTATATAATGCCCGAGCAAGTCTTTACACTGATTACAAGTGTTTCTACAATATGTTTCATTTTTATTTGGGGCATCACGGTGTTTTGCCATTTGAAATATCGAAAAACAAGGCAGGATGAAGCGAAAACAAACAAATTTAAAATGCCTTTTTACCCATTATCCAACTACTTAACACTCGCATTTCTCGCGTTCGTTCTTGTCGTATTGGCACTGGCGAATGATACACGTGTTGCTTTGTTTGTCACTCCGGTCTGGTTTGTTTTATTGATTATTTTATATAAGGTGCAAACCCGCAGAGGATATAAGATGAAATAATAAAAAAGACAAGGGATACTCACTCCCTTGTCTTTTTTGTATGGGTCAGACATTAAGCTAAGCTTGAATATGAAATGTCAGCTTTTATTTGGCCTCTAAAATCGTTTACTTCATTTAGGCGTATCACCTCGAATATTAACTCAAACCAGTTTTGATGCCAAAACCTACTAATATCATTCCGGTTATTTTTTGAAACACTTTCTGGAACTTCGAGTTTTTCATCCATTTTTTTGCGAAATCAATAATATAAACGAGAAAGAGGAACCATAACACCGCTAATAAGGTTAGGATTGAAGCTAAAATGATGAGCTGCTGGTTTATATTCCCCTTCAGATTGATAAATTGGGGCATGATTGTAACATAAACCAAAACAGTTTTAGGATTGAGAATGTTACTAAGTGATCCTTGCATAAAGGAAGTTTTATAATAACGTTTCGGAGAATTTCCCGCAGTTGTTGCTTGGGATTGCATGTCATCTATAGAAAACATGCTTTTGGCAAAAAAACTTTTGATACCTAAATAAATTAAGTACGCTGCTCCCAAATATTTGATCGTTGTGAAAAGAAACACCGACTTTGCAATAACCACTGATAAACCTAAAATGGCGATAACGGTCCAAAAGGAAAGTCCTGTTGCTAATCCAAGAATGTTATAACGGCCAGCCTTTGCGCCGTATCTAAGGGTATTTTTCATCACAAGCATTGTATCTGCACCCGGTAAAATAACCATCATGGCAGCTATCGGTATGTATGTGAGTAAGCTGTGCATTTCTTCTCCCCCTTTAAAAAATCCTCACAACATATAGTGACTACAAAAGTAACTACTCATAAAATTGTATCAATGGGTTTGGAATAAATCAATATGGTTTGTTAAAATAGCGATTACAAAGGCAGCGATTGCTCTTTATATTGGAGGATATATGAAAGAAAATATGTTAGACATTTTAAAAAACCTCAATTTTACCGAATATGAATCAAAAGCATATCTTGCTTTATTGCAAGAATCACCTTTAACAGGCTATGCCGTCGCCAAAAAATCCGGAGTGCCCCGTTCTAAAATTTATGAAGTCCTGGAAAGCCTTGTTATCAGAGGAGATGTTTTTGTAAGTCATGGAAATACGCCTCAATATGTCCCTGTACCCGCTAAAGAATTGATTAAAAACCGCCGGCTCAAAGCGGAAGAGCATTTTGATCAGGCTGAGAAATACTTTGAAAAATTCGAGCAGACTGCAAATGACCGGGAAAATATCTGGAATATCACCGGACGCAATGAAATTCTTGAAAAGGTGAAGGCTTGTATCTTATCCGCCAAAAAAAGAATCCTCTTAGAAATATGGAAAGAGGATTTTGATGAGATAGAATCAGAGCTAAAACAGGCGGCAAATCAAGGTGTCATTGTCACCATTATTGCGTACGGAGACATCGTATCTGATTTTGCTACTGTTTACCTTCATGATATGAGCAGTGAAATTACAGAAGAGTATGACGGACGGTGGCTTGTCTATAGCGGGGATGATTCAGAAGTGGTAGCAGGTATCGTCTCTCTTGGCAACGACAGCCGTGCTGCATGGACAATGCATGTAGGTTTAGTCATGCCTATAACTGAAGTGATCATTCATGATCTGTACCTCATGGAAATTTTGAAAAAGCATAGAGGGCTTTTAGAAGAAAGCTTTGGAGAAAATCTCATTCGGTTACGCCGCAAATTTTCTATCCACTCAGATTTCAAAAAACATTATTTGGAATAGAGCAATAGTACAAAAACATGGCTTGTTGATACAAGTCATGTTTTTGTACGCATTCCTTTCTACAAAGTTTTTAGGATCCTCCCCCTCTGATCATTTCTTTTAAAAAAATGCGATTCTGCGCAAACTATTTTTCAGCCTTCCGCGTCTATCCTAGGTAACAGCCTATGATATACGTATATTCAAAAAGGAGCCCTTTATTGCAATGAAGAAAAAACAAACAACAAAAGCGTTGCTTGTCGCATGCATAACTGATCATAAGCAAGATTTCTACAGGTTGGCTTTCAGTTATGTGAAAAATCAAGATGACGCATTAGATATTATTCAGGAATCTATAAAAAAAGCGCTGAGCTCAGTAGAAACGGTTAGAAACCCTGAGACGATAAAAAGCTGGTTTTATAAAATTTTAGTACGGACAGCTATTGATTTTTTGCGCAAACAAAAAAAGGTAAAAGTGATGGATGACGAAACGATAGAGTTTTTAAGCAAAGGAAAGGAAGACCATTACAAGGATACCGATCTCCATGAAGCGCTTGACGAATTGCCGTACCGCTATAAAACCATTATTATTTTGCGTTTTTTTGAAGACCTCAAATTAGAAGAAATTGCGGAAATTACAGGAGAAAACACGAATACCGTCAAAACGCGCCTCTACAGAGCATTGAAGCTGATGCGCATTCAGTTGACGAAGGAGGATCTTTCTTAATGGATAAGAGATTGCAGCAGTTAAGAGAAGAATATAAAAATGTTCAGATTCCTAAAGAACTTGATATCATTGTTGAAAAAGCCCTTCAGCAAGAACCAAAAAAGAAAAGAATCGTCATGTGGCCGACATCGGCAGCTGTCGCGGCGGCTATTTTATTCACTGCACTTGTCAACATCAACCCTGACGCAGCTCAAGCGATGTCGAGAATCCCTGTCATCGGCAAGATTGTCAAAGCCATCACTTTTATTGAGATCAAAGAAGAGAAAGATCAATCGAGCATCGATGTCAAAACACCTGCTCTGTCCGGACTTTCTAATAAAGAGCTTGAAAACAGCATTAACCAGAAATACTTGAAAGAAAGCAAGCAGCTGTACAAGGAATTTATACAGTCCACATCTAAAAACAAAAAAGGGCATCTCAGCATCTATAGTGATTACGAGACAGTGACAGACACGCCAGATTTACTCTCTATCCGGCGAGATATTGAAAAAACACAAGCATCATCTTACACCCAAAGCCGTTATATCACAATTGA
This sequence comes from Bacillus sp. LR_5, assembly GCF_042709275.1. Classification (NCBI taxonomy): domain Bacteria; kingdom Bacillati; phylum Bacillota; class Bacilli; order Caryophanales; family Bacillaceae; genus Bacillus; species Bacillus sp. LR_5. The sequence continues at coordinate 4,375 of NZ_JAVAXX010000049.1, forward strand.
CAAAAAGAATGATATCTTACTGACATTAAAAAGCTTATTCAAAGATGAACGCTATATCAACGTCATCAGCCAAAACATCAAAGAACAAATGAAACAGCAAATGAAGGAAGATCCAAATAAAATCTATTGGCTCACTGAAGAAGATGCAGAACCATTCAAAAAAATTCTTCCTGATCAAACGTTTTATATTAATGAAGACCATAAACTTGTGATCTCATTTGATGAATATGAAGTCGCTCCCGGCTATATGGGCGTTACCGAGTTTGAAATTCCAACCAGCGTCATATCAAGCTTGCTCGTGGGAAATCGTTACGTTCGATAATATAAAAAAACATCCAACTCATATGATGGATGTTTTCTCTCTTCTCTAAGTGAGATCGTAACCTAGCTATCAAAAACAACGAGAATATCTGCACACTATTGGAGGAATACCCATGTATCACAAGACACAACATCATCGATACATCCCTGGACTCGATGGCCTTCGGGCTTTTGCCGTCCTGTCAGTTATCGCTTATCACCTAAACCTCAATTGGGCTAACGGCGGCTTCATTGGAGTTGATATCTTTTTTGTTTTATCCGGCTATTTAATTACATCTATTCTATTGCCGGCACATGGAAATGATATCAGTCTTGATTTTCGGGATTTTTGGGTGCGCCGAATTCGGCGGCTTCTGCCAGCAGCTTACCTTATGATCTTTTCTGCTGTTATTTGGGTTGTATTGTTTGATAGGGAACTATTGCATACTGTACGCGGAGATGCCATTTCTTCTCTCTTTTATATAAGTAATTGGTGGTTTATTTTTCACAAACTATCATATTTTGATAGTTTCGGTTCCCCATCACCTTTAAAAAATCTTTGGTCGCTGGCGATTGAAGAACAATTTTATATGATATGGCCGATGTTCTTGGTTGTTGGGATGTACATATTTAAAAGCCGCGCCAGATTGGCGGCGGTGGTATCATTGCTTGCGCTTTGTTCAGCCGTGATGATGAGCATATTGTATGAACCCGGCGCAGATCCGAGCCGCGTGTATTACGGTACAGATACTCGGTCGTTTGAGCTTCTCATCGGATGTGCCTTGGCTTTGGTTTGGCCTATGAAAAGGCTGTCTTCCAACAGGCTGCCAAGTAAACTGAAGCACACATTGCACGCCACTGAACTTTCGGCATTTTGTATTTTAGTGTTGTGTGTCTATTTCACAGATGAATACGAGCCTTTTCTTTACAGAGGCGGAATGCTTTTGATTAGCATGGTCGCCGCAATCCTTATTGCATGTGTTTGTCATCCGAGCAGCTTTTTAGGCAATCTGCTTTCATGGAGGCCGCTTCGTTGGCTTGGAACGAGGTCTTACGGTATTTATCTTTGGCACTACCCTGTGATTGTGTTAAGCACGCCAGTTCAAGAAATCGGAAACCCTGTTTTTTGGCATATCGTGCTAAAGGTTATTGTGACATTTATACTCGCCGAGCTTTCCTATCATTTTATTGAGAAGCCGATACGAACACAGGGATTTAGATTCTTTTTCCGCCGCGTTTTTATACATAGAATCAGGGAATGGAAAACAACAACTGTCCTCAGTAAAATGTCAATTGGTTTCGTCATTCTCGCTGTACTTATTTTTGCGGGAGGGCTGTCTGGACTAGCCGGAGAGCAAAAGCACCCCACCAAATGGACGTATAGCTCACAAGAAACAAACGCTGATACCAGCCAGGCTTCTGAGGACAGAAAGAATGCTGCAGTCGATAAAGACAAGGAAAACGATGCCGAACAAAAGACAACAGACTCCCATCAAGATCAAAAGGAAAACAAAAATAATGGACAAGAGACTAGCAAAAATAAAGACACGCAATTTCAGCAGGAGAAAGAACCCGCAGACTCTGACAAAGAAGTGTTAGCTATAGGAGATTCCGTCATGCTTGATATTGCCTCACACCTTCGGCAGTCACTTTCACATGTTACGATTGATGGAAAGGTGGGGAGACAAATGTCTCAAGCTTTGGAGCTCACAAGGGAATACAAGTCTTTTAATCAGCCGAACAAAGCTGTCATCATTGAGCTGGGAACCAATGGTTACTTTACAAACAGCCAAATTGAACAATTGCTTCAATCTTTCTCAAAAGCTCATATCTACCTTGTCAATACACGGGTCCCCCGCCAATGGGAAAGCAAGGTAAATGAATCTTTGAAGCACCAGGCAAGCGCACACAAAAATGTTACGTTAGTTGACTGGCATACAGAAGCTCTTCAGCATCCAGAATACTTTACACCTGATGGCGTACACTTGGTTCCTCAAGGGGCTAAAGCTTTGACTGGTCTTATTGTTGAGGCGATGGAATCGTTTTTATAAAAAAGAAGTCCTATTTAAAAACATTGTTGATCATTCTCTGACCCCTCCATTTTCCAAGGCAATTCTTATGTTTACATGTCGTTTGCGTGAGGGTAAGCCAAAATAGAATGGAGGGATGACAGTGGCAGCTAATGAAGAACATGACATCAAAAAAGAACTGCAACGATACGAACTTTTTTTCAAAAAACGATACAAGATTCTTTATACCGTAAACGATTTTATCATTGGTGCTTTGTTTCTCGTCGGGAGCCTTTTCTTTTTTTATGACCAATTAATGTCGGCAGGGATATGGCTGTTTGCGATTGGGAGCTTGCTGCTGTTAATCAGGCCCACGATTCGGCTGATTCATGACTTTCATTACCGAAAACATGTGGAACGCCAATTTAAACATCGCTCTTCAACAGATGGCTCATCTTGAGGAATAGGCGAGAACAAAACACCAAAAAAAGATGTGCAAATCACAAAAACAAGACTTTTAGACTATTTAATTTAAAAATAAGGCAAAAAACCTAAACTTTTGTCCCTGTGTGACGATATTAACAATAAGGCCGGCGCGATACTCCCTATAACATCCTTTTCAGTAGATTTCATTATCGTGCCGGTTTTCTCACATGCAAAGCAATCCCGCCAATCTAATTGATGGCGGGATTTGATTTTTTATTACATTCCTGTCCAAACATCTTTCACATAACGTTTTTGATCTTGCAGCTTTTCCAGCCAATCGGCTGATTCTTCCTGACTTGCTCCTTTTTCAGCTTCATATGCCTGACGCAAAGTATTCTCTACATCAGGAGCCATTTGCGATCCATCACCACATACGTAAATGTGAGCACCTTTTTCAATGAGTGACATCAATTTCTGCGTATCTTGTTTGAGCAAGTGCTGGACATATTCTTTTGATTCGTTTTCAACGCGTGAGTAGCATCGGCGGATTGTCACCAAACCATCCTGTTCCGCTTGATCCAGCTCTTCTCTGTAAAGATCATCATGATCGGGGCGTCGGCAGCCGAAGTATAAAAGAGCTTCACCAAGTGTGCTTCCTTCCTTCTTCAAAACAGATCTTGCCTGAATAAAGCCCCTAAATGGCGCAATTCCTGTACCCGGCCCGACCATAATCATAGGGGTTTCAGGGTCATCTGGCATCTGGAATCCGGATTGCGGCGTTCGGATGAAACAGGCTGCTGCATCACCTGTATTCAGCTCTGCTAAATAATTAGAGGCGACGCCCCGGTATTCGCCTCGCCCGCTCCAGGCTGAGTCTTTAACAACGCCTACTGTCATGCTCACGATATTGGCATGGACTTTCGGTGAGCTTGAAATGGAATAATATCTCGGTTTTAGTGATGGCAAAAGTGCTAAAAACCGCTCAAACGGCATTTCGCAGGCCGGGTAATCCTCTAAAAGATCAAGCATAGTGAGACGTTTTGCCAGTACCTGCTCTTTATAAATGCCATCATCTGAAACGAGCTGTTCCAGCTCTTTTTTATGCGGCGGACAGACTGTATAAGAAGCCAGCTCCCGAAGCTGAAGCCTTGAAGCCGGGTCCTGCAGCTCCACATAGGACGCTAATAAATCCATCACTTTGATCGGCCGATCCATCGGAAGATGAGCCATATGAGGGCCGCCGCTCATTTTCATCACATGATTGGACTGCAAATCGAATCGGCTGAGGACCCGCTGAACAAGCTTCTGGCTGTTTTTTGGCAATATGCCGATATGATCGCCTTCCTTATATGTTTTGGCGTCAGGAATCTGCAATTCAATATGGCGGGTGGAACGCGGGCTATCAGCCGTCTGGAGCTCCCGGTTCTCTAAAACATTCCCTTCAAACGCGCCATATGCTTTGGCAAGCGGCGTTTCCGTCGCTTCACTGAGAAAAGTAATTGATAATGAAGGCCAGTCTTCTTTCTGAGCTATTTCGTTTATATGAAATGCTTCCATCGTTTCCTTCCAGAAGCGGTTTTCCCACGACTCGCGATGGCTTTCAAAATCATCGGCGGCATCGCCTTCCCCAATCGCTGTTAAACGTGATGCCCCCTTTGCTTTCATCATGTCATCTATCAGGCGGGGAATCCGCTGATACGTGCTGGCCCAGCTTCGGTTTCCGCAGCCGAATACCGCATAAGAGACACCTTTCAATTGTCCTTCCTCAAGCCCTTCCAGCCACTCTACAAAGCCTGCAGCATTATCAGGCGGCGCCCCATTATAAGAAGCCGTAACGATGACGACTGCGCCTTGTTCTGGAAGCTTGCCGATATAATCATCAAGCGGCGCCGTTTCGGCTGTAAAACCCATCTGGCGGCCGTAAGCAGCCAGTTCACCGGCTATTCCTTCTGCTGTCCCAAGATTCGAGCCGTAAAGAACGAGTAATGGTGTGCCGTGTTTAGGCTTTGTTTCTTTTGGCTTCGTTTCTGTTTTGATGTCAGCCTGTTCTTTTCTCTGTACATTGATTGCCGCTGTTTTCCGCGGTTTCACAGTAATCTTAAATTCATCCGGTTTGATCGTTAATGCCTCTTTGATTTTCAGTTCGTATCCAGTATGGTTCATCACATCAAAATGCTTTAATACAAGACCGAGAACCATTGTCGCTTCTTGGAGAGCAAACTGCATGCCAATACAAGCACGCTGCCCGTTTCCAAACGGCTTATACGCATGGTGAGGAATACGCGAAGGGTCTTCAAACCGTTCCGGACGAAAATCTTCTGCATCCTCTCCCCAAGCGTTTTGATCCCGGTGCAGTTTCGGAATCAAAACGGTGACAGGCTGCCCTTTACTAATCGGATATTCCCCGCCTAAAACAGTATCTTCCTTGGCATAGAGAGAAAAGGCCGGAGCTGTTGGATACAGCCTGAGTGTTTCATTTAAAACCATCCGAATGTATTTCAGCTGCTGGATTTGTCTATATTCCGGCGTGTCATCCGTTAACACGCGATCCGCTTCCTCTTGCGCTTTTTTCAGTTTTTCCGGATGTGTAAGCAGACAGTAAATCGCAAAGGAAAGCAAACCGCTTGTTGTTTCATGCCCTGCAATTAAAAACGTTATGATTTGGTATCGAATGTTTTCATCATCGAGCGTTTCACCTGTTACAGGATCTTTGGCATAAAGCATGAGTGATAAAAGATCCTTAATGTTTTCATCCGGATTCGCTTTTCGCTCCGCTATCATTCTATCGACCAGGGAATTCATGACTTCTATATCCTTTTGGAACTGCAGCTTCGTTTTCACCATCATCTTATCTTGCAGGCCCAGTCTTTTCGATTGATTCATCGCCTCTTTTAAGGCACGGAGCATACTGGTGATAAACGGATGCTGAGAATCACGGTAAAAGCTGTTGAAGCGATAGTTAAACCCGCATAACCCGATCGTATCAAGCGTCAGACGGGTCATGTCGTCCGCTACATCAATTTCTTCATTAGGATTAAGCCGGCTCCATTTTTGAATCAGCTGGGTTGCGATATCCAGCATCATAGAATGATAGCCTTTCATCGCTTTTTGACTGAAACTCGGCAGCAAAATGCGGTGGGCTTTTTGCCAATTCGGTTCGTGTGTCCAGCTTGTAAATAAGCCGTCTCCGCCGAATTCGCGCACCTTTAGCAAGCCTTTGCCAAGGTTTTTGTCAAAGCGGCTTTCATCACACACTTCAGCCACGAGATTGTGGCCGGATACAAAAACACTGGACACCCCTGGAAAATCGAAACGGAAAATCGGCCCCAATTCATCGGCTATCCGCCATAAGGATTGAGAAAGCTGCTCTTTTTCCAGATGCGGAAGATTTTTTAAAGGTCCGTATGTTTTGGGCTGAGGTATTGCACTTGCCTGTTTCATTAATACATCTTCCTTTCCTAATTTTGTGATGAATGAAGCTTAATGGCGTCCCAGCAGCATTGTTCCAATTCAGTAATTAAATCCATGTCCATCTCTATATCACCCGTTTGGACGAGTTGATATATCTTGAGAAATGCCCCTAACACAATCGCAATTAACACATTAGAGGGCAGGCTGCGAATTACACCTTCTGCTTTTCCCTTGTTAAAATAGTCATCAAGCATATGAGTCAGATTTTCTATCATTTTTCTGCTTGTGTCATTTAAGTAATGAGCGTTTTTTTTCGTTTCAAGAAAAAAAAGCGCATAGTCACTCTCTTTCGTAAATTGAACGAGACAGCAAAATACGTGGTGGAAGCCTTCTCTGACAGGCAATTCCGAAAAATCTTGCTTCAGCTTTTCCGTAAAGCGCTGGATGCTTTCCTGAAACAATACGTTGACGAGTGTTTCTTTGCTGTCAAAATAACGATAGATCGTTCCTGTTCCCACATGAGCTCGTTCAGCTATCATAGGGATAGTGGTAGCATTAAATCCCCTTTCCGTAAAAAGTGAGACTGACGCTTTCATAATCATGTCGTATTTACTGCTGGATGCGGATAACATGTAATGTTACAACCTCCGATTTATTGCGGAATGAATATTCATTCCGTTTGTTCATAATGAATGCCCGATCTGTCTGATATCACCTCTTTACCCTTTCTTATGTTATCAGTTTATATGAAAAAAACTTTTTTTAATATAAAGTATATGCAAAAAATAAAAAATTAAGAAAATATACCCAAATCCCCATATAAGGGCTCTGGATATATTTCCCGAGAAATGATTTTATTTAACAGCCACAATGCAAAGACAAGAATCACGCCTAATGACAGAAAGATCCCTGAAATGCTGGTCTTTCAGCAGTTGAATATACATTTTCTCTTTTACATCAGTATTTGCATCAATACTGATGTAAAATCGGCCATCAATTTGAAGCACCCGGTAAATTTCTCTTAATGCAAGCCTAATATCAGTGCAGCTCTGAACCGTATGTAAGGAAAACACTTTATTAAAGGTACGGTCATCAAAGGGAATGTTCTCCGGATAGCCATGAAAAATCTCCCCTTTTCCGATGTTTTTTCGATTCGCGCGTGATATTTGTCTTACCTTTCGCTTTGATGGGTCAATGCTTTTTAAGCTTCCCTTTTCCAGTTTCTCGGTTATGCTCTTAAAGACAGTGCCATTTCCGACTCCAATTTCTAAAATTCTGTCATTTTCTTGTATATCTATAGAGTCAATCATCATATGCTCAATTGTTTTGGTTTGCTTATATTTCCGAGAAAATAATTTCAAAAGATTCGATCGTTTATAGAGTCTATTTTCTAGCATTTTAAACACCTGCTTTTGGTTTCCTATGTTTATTTATTATATTCGAAAAATAAACATCACCTTCATTTCTAAATGGGAATGAAGATATCAACTAGACGGCAATGTGTTTAAAAATGTTTCAATGGAACTGAACTTTTTCATTTTTTTCCGCAAAAAAAAGCAGAAAACAAAATGTTTTCTGCCCTCTTTCTAGTGCCAATGATAAGGGAATACATACAGCCTATGCTGCTGCATGGCCATCAGCCTCTGCTGACGGAATGGATTTCCATAACCATGTTTGAAGGAATGCGGCATGGACGCATAACCATGGCCTATCGACGGCAGCCTTTTTTGATAATCGTTCATCATGCCATCACCTGCCTTACCGTAACGTTGATTTATCATATGCAGGCCGGCATTTTTTTGACAGCTGTTTCGCTAAACTTGGTCCTTCTCCATTGTATAATGCATCAATAATTCCATTCTAAGCATATGTCATCTCCTCCTTCAGCTTTTTCATTGCTTTTTAGCGCCAGTTTGTTAAATAAAGATGCTTTAACTGAGACTCTTTCATTTCATCATAAATCTGCTCAATCTGCTGTTCTCGTTCGAATTCTTCCGGGCTTTTAAACCGTTTGTTAATCGTTAACGTTAAAAAGAATAGATTAATCGTCATATCGCTCACCCCCTTTCAAAGTCCGCTTCAAGCGAAATAACCCGCGGCATCAGTCCTTCTGCCGCGGGCAAATAAAAACCGCAGACAAAAGAAGACACCAATGCCTCTACTGCCTGCGGGGAGTTGCGTATGTCCGACTAATTCCGAATTTAATGCGTGCGATAAGCATCGGTTAAGGAAGGACACGAACTCTTCCACAGGCTGAATGAACCATGAACTTTTACTTGTGCATCACGTACAGGTTGACGTCGTTGTCTCATTGTCATTTTGTTCAGCCTCCTTTGCATTTTTCTTACTTTGTAAGTATATCCACCAAATTCCATTTTGTAAACATCTTTTTCTAAAAATGGACGGAAATTGTGCAAATCATCGAATAGATTTATCCTTTGGTCATGATACCTGCTTCATTTCTTTTCTGGAGCGGTCTTTCTTATGATATGCGATAAAGTAAATGAGACCGACAAATACCGCTCCGCCGATGACATTGCCGATAAAAGCCGGAATGATATTTCCGATAAACTGCCCCCATGTGAACGAGCCAGCAAAAATGGCAGCGGGAATCACAAACATGTTGGCGACAACGTGCTGAAATCCGATTGCCACAAAAGCCATTATTGGGAACCAGATGCCAAGAATTTTTCCTGCTCCGTCTTGAGCGCCGAAAGAAAGCCAAACGGCAAGACATACAAGCCAGTTACAGCCGATGCCGGAAACGAGAACCTTGCCGAAGCTCATATCGAGCTTTCCTTGTGCAACGGCGATTGTTTTTTCTAAATAAGGGCCTGTTTCAGTCAATCCAACCAAATGCCCGAAAAAGTAAGCAACAAATAATGCGCCGATTAAGTTCATAATTGTGACGATTCCCCAGTTAACCGCCAATTCTTTTACTGATATTTTTCTCGAAAATAAAGCCATCGCAACGGACATCATATTTCCTGTGATCAGTTCAGCGCCAGCGAGAACCACAAGGATCAGACCGACGGGAAATACTGCAGCCCCGATCAAGCTGGACAGGCTTCCCCATTCTTTCGGAAGGTCGCCGATCACCCTGATATCAAGCAAGTACCCAAGCGCGATAAATGCGCCTCCTAAAAACCCCAGCACAAGCAGAGACGGCAGCGGAAGCTTTATTTTTTTCACCCCTGCTTCAATTGCTGCATCTGCTATTTCATCCGGTTTCCGAAAAGCCATACTAAAACGCCTCCATTATTTCTTCTTTTCTCACAGTTTTGGCAGAAAGGCAATAAAAAAGGCAGCACTCAAATAACCTGTGTAAAACCAGGCGTTTGAATGCTGCCTAACTTGTATGCATACCCATACAACAATATCAAGCAGAATTAAGATATTGAAAGAGAATATATACAGTTCGTGCATACAATCCCATTGCTTTTTGCCTTCTATAACTGTAGCAACATCATATCAAATGTGACAAATTTGTGTCAATGATAAATATGCTAGCTTTGCAGAGCTTCTTTTTGATCATCTATTTTTTTGTCAAAGACAAACACAGATACAGCGATATTTTCCTCAATTTTAATATCAGAAAACAAATGGACAAGCTTAGCCCCCATCAGTTCCTCCATTCCTTCCGGCGTTTGTTTAGAATAAAGATCTTGAATCAAGCTTGTCCGGGCCGCATGTACCATTTCTCTTCCTTCAGGCGTGCGGGCGATAAACTGCTCGCTTGCACTCAGATTTCCGTACAGTGTTGAGACTGCCATGTTTTCTACAAATACAGTATGAATCCGTTCAGGCCCTTTTCCGAACAATTCTTTGCGAAGTTTTCGAATAATATCATTGAACTCATGAATTTTTTTAGACATGCTGATTACCCCTTCCGATACTGCCTCATCAGGCTTTTCCCGGTTCCCCTCAGGACATTTCACTTGGTTAAAATTTTCCTGATATATTGTATTATAATAAATATCACTTTATAATAAAAGCAGTGTTGATGGATTTGTAATAAGATCTTGTTATGAGTCTATCGGTTTATAAAAATCAAGGATTGGTCTGTTAGTAAGACTTGCTAGTGAACTATTCCGCCATGTGTGTTTACGCCTTCTTAGAATTAAGGACAGGTGTATCTATACATGGCTTTTTTTGACTTCTTGAAAGAAAGATGGAGGGGAATATGAATATGATGGACGTTAAGTCGATCAGTGTCCGTGTTGACGGAACAGAAATTCAAGCACGAGCAGGGGCCACAATTTTAGATATTTTAAATGAAAACGGAATTGAGTACCCACAGATTTGCCACGTTCCAGAGGTTGACCCGATTCAAACTTGTGATACTTGCATTGTAGAGGCAAACGGCAAGCTGGTTCGTTCATGCTCTACGGTCGCAGAAAATGGAATGTCAATTGATCTTTCCGGAAATCGGGTGAAAGAAGCACAAACCGAAGCGATGGACCGCCTTCTTGAAAATCATTTGCTGTATTGTACGGTTTGCGATAACAACAATGGGAACTGTACGCTGCATAATACAGCGGAAATGATGGGGATCGAGCATCAAAAATACCCATACACGCCAAAAGAAGATCCGTCTTGCGCGGTTGACATGTCTCACCCGTTTTACCGCTATGATCCAAACCAATGTATTGCCTGCGGCCAGTGTGTTGAGGTGTGTCAAAACCTTCAGGTAAATGAAACACTCTCAATCGACTGGGAACGCGAACGTCCTCGCGTGATTTGGGATGAGGGAGTTTCGATCAATGAATCTTCTTGTGTCAGCTGCGGCCAGTGTGTCACAGTGTGCCCATGTAATGCGCTGATGGAAAAATCAATGCTCGGGCAGGCAGGCTTTATGACAGGCATCAAAGAGGATGTCATGGAACCGATGATTGACCTCGTGAAAAACGTTGAACCTGATTACGGCAGCATTTTTGCCATTTCTGAAGTCGAGGCGGCAATGCGTGAAACGAGAACGAAAAAAACCAAAACTGTATGTACGTTCTGCGGTGTCGGATGTTCTTTTGAAGTATGGACAAAAGGACGGGATATTTTAAAGATCCAGCCTGTTTCTGACGCTCCGGTTAACGCGATTTCTACATGTGTCAAAGGGAAATTCGGCTGGGATTTCGTCAATTCTGAAGAGCGGATCACAAAGCCTTTAATCCGTAAAAACGGGGCATTTGTGGAATCTTCTTGGGAAGAAGCCCTCGATCTTGTTGCAAGCAGATTAGGCTCGATTAAAGAGCAGTATGGCAATGGATCTGTTGGGTTTATTTCTTCTTCTAAAATTACGAATGAAGAAAACTATGTCATTCAAAAATTAGCGCGTCAGGTATTTGAAACAAACAACGTCGATAACTGCTCACGCTACTGCCAGTCTCCTGCTACCGACGGATTGTTCCGCACTGTCGGCATGGGCGGTGACGCCGGTACGATTAAAGATATTGCCAAGGCCGGTCTCGTCATCATTGTCGGCGCCAATCCGGCGGAAGGACATCCGGTGCTTGCAACACGTGTCAAACGGGCGCACAAGCTCCACGGTCAAAAACTGATCGTTGCCGACTTGCGCAAAAATGAGATGGCTGAGCGGTCTGATCTATTCATCAGCCCTAAACAAGGAACAGACCAAGTTTGGCTGATGGCTGTTACAAAATATATGATCGACCAAGGCTGGCACGATCAGGCGTTTATTGATGAGAACGTGAATTACTTTGAAGATTATAAAGAAACGCTTAAAACCTATACGCTTGATTATGCGGAACGCATCACAGGCCTTTCTAAAGAAAACATCATTCGAATTGCCGAAATGATTCGTGACGCTGATGGAACTTGTGTCCTTTGGGGAATGGGTGTCACACAAAATACAGGCGGTTCTGATACGTCAGCAGCGATTTCAAACCTGCTTCTTGCTACGGGCAACTATCGCCGTCCGGGTGCCGGCGCTTATCCTCTGCGCGGACACAATAACGTACAAGGCGCTTGCGATATGGGAACACTGCCTGGCTGGCTGCCTGGATATCAGCATATAACAGATGAAAAAGCCCGCGCTAAATTTGAAGAGGCTTATGGTGTCGAGATTGATGGAAAGCCTGGTTTAGATAATATTCAAATGCTTCATTCCATTGAAGAAGGAAAAATGAAAGCAATGTATCTTGTCGGTGAGGATATGGCACTTGTCGATTCAAATGCGAACCATGTGCATGATATTTTATCAAGCCTTGATTTCTTCGTGGTTCAGGATATCTTCTTGTCAAGAACAGCTCAATATGCTGATGTCGTCTTGCCGGCTACTCCTTCACTTGAGAAAGACGGAACATTTACCAATACTGAACGCCGCGTGCAGCGATTATATCAGGCGCTGCCGACACTTGGTGACGCGAAACCGGATTGGTGGATCATTCAAGAGGTGGCAAACCGCTTAGGAGCGAACTGGAATTACAGCCATCCAAGTGACATTTTCTCAGAAATGGCGAGCCTTTCTCCTCTGTTTGCCAAAGCAAGCTATGAGGTGCTTGAAGGCTGGAACAGCTTCCTATGGGGCAGCTACTCAGGTGAAAGCACACCGCTTCTGTATGAAGACGGATTTAATTTCCCTGACAAAAAAGCCCGCTTTGCCCTTTCTGATTGGACTGAGCCAGCGGCATTTCCGGAAGAATATGATCTTCATATTAATAACGGCCGGATGCTGGAGCATTTCCACGAAGGAAACATGACAAATAAATCGAAAGGCATTCAAGCAAAAGTGCCGAATGTATTTGTTGAAATCTCGCCTGAGCTTGCACAGGAGCGGGGTGTTTGTGACGGTTCGCTTGTACGGCTCGTTTCTCCGTTCGGAGCAGTCAAATTAAACGCGCTGATCACAGATCGTGTGCGGAAAAATGAACTTTATCTGCCAATGAACTCAACAGACAAAGAGTCAGCGATTAACTTCCTGACGGGGCCTGCAGCTGATAAACGGACGAACACGCCTGCTTATAAACAGACGAAGGTCCGCATGGAGGTGCTTGGAGGCTGCGAAACAGCGCCGCTTCCGAAAACAAATCCGCGGAACAAAAAACGGCACCCGCAAAACGGGGTCGAAGCAGAAAGAAAATGGAACCGTCCGGGCTATGTCCATCTGACTGATTAAACGAAAGGAGGAAAACGAATGGCCACTCCGATTACGACGATCAAAAAAGAAACAAAAACAGCAGAACAAATCAAGCTTGAAAAAATAGAAGAGCTGAAAGAGCTGCTGGCGGAAAATGAAGATGCCGTCTCTAAAACGATGACGTTAATGAATGAACTGAATGAACTTGGAATTTTTGACGCGGCAACAAGCATGCTGAGAGCGAAAGAAGACATCGCCAAGATTGCGCTTGGCCAGGTTTCGCGTGAGCCTGTCACCAATCTCATCAACACGATGATGGCCGCCGGAGGCGCATTAACAAAAGCAGATCCTGAGTTCACAGGAAAGCTTTTAGAAAGCGTGATGGCTGGAACTGAACAGGCGCAAAGCTTTTTAAAAGAAGACAAGAAAGTGGGAATTCTTGACCTTTTAAAAGCCATGAACGATCCTGATATCAACAGAGCCGTCGGCTTCGGCCTTCAGTTTTTAAAAGGCATGGGAAAAGAACTCCAAGAAAAATAATAAAAAAACAGCCATCGCTGAGTTGATGGCTGTTTTTTATTCGTCGGCTTCTTCCAAACGCTTCTTGTAAATCAATGAACGATCAACGCAAAAGAAGGCACCTGCTAAAAACACGCAATCCGCCAAAAACATCATCGATTTCTGGCCTAACGTTAAGCCTTGATCGGGAAGAACTGCGCCTATATATAAAAAAGTGCTGACTGCAAGCAATGTAAAAGCAAAATGCTTGTAGTCTTCTTTTAAAGATTTCATTCTATTTTTATTCAAAAGAATCACCTGCCAGATTCATAGTATACGACTATTATAATATAATCTGGCAGCTTACAGAGAAAGTAATTCTATCCATTTGTTATATATTTTCAAGCGCCTGCTCAATATCTTCCAGCAAATCCTCCGCATCTTCAATTCCTACAGAAATTCTAATCAATCCGTCCGTAATGCCTAATTCAAGCCTGCGCTCTCTCGGAATAGAGGCATGTGTCATTCTTGCCGGAACAGAAATTAAGCTTTCTACCGCGCCCAGGCTTTCAGCAATGGTAAACAGTTTCAGATTCCCTAAAAATGCATCAACCCGCTCTTCACTGCCGATATCAAAGGAGATCATGCCACCGAAGCCAGACCCTTGTGTTTTTGCCAGCTCATGTCCGGGATGATTTGAAGAACCAGGATAATATAACGTTTGGACACCAGGATGATTCTCCAGAAAACTTGCGATTTTCCGCGCATTTTGATCGATCGCTTCCATTCTGAGTCCCAATGTTTTGATTCCTCTCATTAACAGCCAGGAATCTTGAGGGCCAAGGACGCCGCCTGTGGAGTTTTGCACAAAATGCAGCTCTTCTCCAAGCTCTTTCGAAGCTGTCACAACTAAACCGCCGACGACGTCACTGTGTCCGCCAAGATATTTTGTCGCACTGTGAAGCACGATATCAGCTCCTAAAGTAAGCGGCTGCTGAAAATAAGGAGTGTTAAAGGTATTGTCGACGATAAGCAGAACACCCGCTTTTTTTGCGATATCAGCCATGAGCGCCAAGTCGGTGATTTTGAGCAGCGGGTTTGTCGGTGTCTCAATATAAATGGCTTTTGTGTTTGGGCGAATCGCTTTTTCAACTTCTTCTCTGCTGCTTGTATCGACAAATGTTGATTCAATGCCAAGACGATTAAGTACCTTTGTCATCACGCGGTATGTTCCGCCATACACATCATCAGTCAACACGACATGATCTCCGCTGTTAAACAGCATCATAACCGCTGTAATAGCAGCCATTCCAGAACTGAACGCATAGCCTGCTTCCCCGCCTTCCAGCTCTGTCACAAGTGCTTCGAGAGCGGACCTTGTCGGATTGGCCGTTCTTGAATACTCATAGCCGGTATGCTGCCCTGCTTTCGGCTGCTTGTACGTGCTTACTTGATAAATAGGCACGGACACTGCGCCTGTTTTCTCATCACCTGTGATTCCCCCATGAATCATCAATGTTTTTTTCTTCATATCAGATGCCTCCTTCGTATATTTGTTTGCTGATATATCGATCACTGCTGTCAGGAAATACGGTGACAATGTTTGTTCCTGCGGATGCTTTTTTCGCTTCCTCCAATGCTGCATAAAGCGCTGCACCTGAAGAGCTTCCGATCAGCAGACCTTCTTTTTCTGCCGCTTCTTTCACAAGTCTAAACGCATTCTCATCTGTTACGGTGTAGATCTCATCAAAATGGCTCTCATTCATATAATCGGGGATGAACTCCATGCCGATGCCTTCTGTTTTATGAGCGTGTGGCTCTCCGCCATTTAAAATGGAGCCCTCTGGTTCAACAATCACTGTTTTGACTGCTGGATGTTTTTCTTTTAAGAAGGAAGCAGTTCCTGCGAATGTGCCCCCTGATCCTGCCCCTGCGACAAACGTATGAATATTGCCGTCAAGCGCTTCCCATATTTCAGGTCCAAGCGTCTTGTAGTAAGTCGATGGATTTACTTGGTTTTTAAATTGCAAAACGCAATAAGAATTTTCAATTTCTGTCTCCAGCTGAATGGCTTTTTGAATGGCTCCCTGCATTCCGTCTTGACGCGGTGTATGGATAATTGATGATCCAAGCGCTTGCATAATTTGCTGCTTCTCTGTGCTGAAATGTTCAGGGACACAGAAAATCGCTTTTAACCCATATTTTCTGGCACTCAGCGCAAGGCCGATCCCTGTATTGCCTGCCGTGGCTTCTATAATCACTCCGCCGGGCTTCACCTTTCCCGACTCCAGGGCGTCACGGATCAGCATATCTCCCAGTCTGTCTTTGATGCTTCCACCGGGATTCATCATTTCAAGCTTGGCATACACTGCGACTCCTTCAGGGACATCAAAGTTCTTCAGGCGGAGAAGCGGTGTGTTCCCAATCAGCTCGGTAATGTCCGTAATAACAGTCATATATGTCCTCCTCCTTGATTGAGGTTGTTTTTAGGGAAAACGGAGGAGAATTCTCCCCCGTTTTTAATGAATTCGTTTGATCACTTTTAACACAAGCTCTGTTGAATTGACAGCCGCCTGCTCTAAAAATTGGTCAAATGATACATGTGATTCTTTTCCTGCGATATCAGATAACGCTCTGATGACGACAAACGGCGTTTTAAATTGATGGCACACTTGAGCTACTGCCGCAGCCTCCATTTCAACCGCGTACAGATCAGAAAATCTCGCACGCACCTCTTCAACCCGCTTTGGATCGTTCATGAAAGAATCGCCTGTTGCGATCGTTCCTTTTGCGACCTGAATGCCGTCTAGTTCAGAAATTGCTTCTTCAGTGATGCTGATCAGCTTTTCATCTGCCGCATAAGCAGCAGGAAGACCCGGAACCTGACCGTATTCATAATCAAAGGCTGTTACATCTACATCATGGTGGCGAACATCAGTAGAAATAACGACGTCTCCTACATTCAGTGTATGATGAAATCCGCCCGCTGAGCCTGTGTTAATGACATAATCAGGCTTGTAACGGTCAAGCAGAAGCGTTGTGCTGATGGCAGCATTTACTTTTCCAATTCCTGATTTTAAAAGAATCACTTCGGTTCCTTCATATTCGCCTGTTGTAAATTCACAGTGTGCGATTGTTTCTGTTTTTGCATTTTCAAGTTTGCTTCTTAGGATGGTAACTTCCTCTTCCATTGCTCCGATGACTGCTAGTTTCATCTATTCACATTCCCTTCACTTTACCGTTTGATCGCCTCCATTATCCACACGAAGTCGTTTTGCTGAGTGAATTGGACTGCAAAACCTTCAGCTGTAAACATCGCTTTCAACGCATCCAATGTAGGATAATGCTCCGTCTCTAAATCATTTGCCAGCTGATAGAAGCCTTGAGAACGGGCTTTATCAATAGCCTGTTGATATGCTTGCACATCTTCAAAGACGGTATCGGCAAACACTATTCTATCATGCAAGTGAAGGTATTTGCCATATTGCTTTATGGCAGCCCGCTTTTCTTCGTCGGTCAAGTGATGAAAAGCATATGAACTGACAATTGTGTCAGCATGAAATGGCGGTTCAGGAAATGCCAGGAAGTCTCCGTCAACGATTTCCGCCCTGCCTGAAAGCTTGTCAGAAGCCAATTTGCGCATTGCGGGAGACGGTTCAATTCCAAATACAGATTTGCCCGCCTCCAGCAGCTTGGCTGTCAAATTCCCCGTTCCCGGGCCAAATTCTAACACATGCGTTCCAGACCTGCTGACGATGGCATCAAGGATATCATCGTAGCCTCTGAACGCTTCTTTATACTGAATATCAAAACCTTGTACTGTTTGGTCATAAGTTGCTGCCCAATCTTCAAAGAGAGGGATAAATTCACGCCCCATATTTGTCACACTCCATATTTTATAATTCCTATATGCATACTATGAATTAATGATGGAACAGTTCCTATAATACCACATCTTCTGGAAAGCAGGTACTAAAACACTTTGTGTATTTTATGCCATCTATATTGCGCGTTTAACGCAAAAAAGCTTATACTTCATATGACTTGTGAAAGCTGGAGGGTCGAGAGATGAATTTTCAATTAGATTTGATAAAAGACAAAGTGGAATTTTTCGAAGCGGCTTCATTGCAGGAGCTTGAAAAGAAAATCAATACACAAATTGAAAACAATAAAGCCATCATGCTCCGGGTGAAATCTGTATCACACCAAACTGCTGTGGCAGACGGAAGAATATTGTACAGCGCGGTTGTTCATTTCGCAGCTGAGGCCTAAAACAAAAGCAGCCGGCTCTTAACCGGCTGCTTTTGTTTATTTTAGTTTTTCTACTTTTGTCGGCTTCCAGCCTTTTTCATCAACCCATGTAATCGTGACTTGATATTTATCCCCAGTCGTCTTGTCTAAAATCTTGCCTTTGGCATCCTGAGGGCTGCCGTTGTTTCCGAGCCAGAGCACCGTCATGTGATCTGTTGAAACACCAGTTGCATATGAAATGGCTTTTAGCATCTCAGCCCAGTCTTGTGAGCTTGAGTCATAAGTGGCTGCGTGCTCGCCCGTCTGCTCAGTTCCGACTGCTTTCCAGTCAGGATTTTCATACGTTTTTTCAACGTCGCTTGATGAGCCGCCTTCAGTAACTTTTGCGTCTTTAAGCGGGTCATCTGAATCTGAGCTTGAGTCTGAATCAGAATCATCACTTTTAGAAGAAGAATCATCTTTTTTGGAATCTGAGTCAGAAGATTTCTCAGAATCCTTTTCGCTGTCAGATGTATCTTTCTTGCTGTCTTTTATATCTTCGTCCGATTTCTTTTCCGTCTTTCCTGAAGCCGGAGATTCCTGTTTTTGCGCTGTTTCAGAATCCTTGCTGACATCTTTGCTAGAAGGACTGTTAATGAAGAGATTAGCTGCTACTACGACAATTAGTATGGATACGATTGCGATTAAAATGTTAAGCACTAAATTAGCTTTCCTGCGCTTATCACGGTTTTCATAACGAGATTGATTATTGCTCAATAATTCTGCACTCCTTTATCCCTCTTGGCTCAGCATATATTTTACCATGTGCTGAGAAGTTGTTCTATTTCTTATTGATTTCAATTTCGTGTACTTTTTTAACAATATCATAAAACACCGAATTTGTCAGAGCCTTATCCCCCGGCGTATCCATGTGTAAAACGACAAGAGCGTATTTCGGCTTATCCGCCGGAAAATATCCGGCAAACCATTTTTCATAGAGCGTTTCTTTCTCCTTTGAAAGCTTGCCTGTCTGGGCTGTGCCTGACTTCCCTGCTACAGTATACGGAAGATCCTGAAACCTTCTGCCCGTTCCGGAAGGAGATTCCACCACCCGCCGCAGCATTTTTTGAAGCTGCTGTGCCGTATATTTATCTATCGTTTCTCCTTTGAGCTTTTGATCTTTAAACTTAACGAGTGTTGTGCCGTTTTTATATTCAATTTGTTCAGCGATTTTCACCTGCCGCTTGTCTCCGCCGCGGGCGATTGTCGCCATCATATTGGCTACCTCGAGTGGCGTTACCCTTACATTTTTCTGCCCGATCGCTGTTTGCGCAATGGCTTTTTTGACTGATTTGTCTTTTTCATCCCCCCAAATTACGCCGCTTTTTTCGTTATACAACTGGCGGAAATCTGTTTCGTGATACAGTTTTCCTTCCCAGCCTGCCCGATCAGTGAGAGCCAGCTTTTCGGACATGTCTTCAATAACCGAGCTGTCTTTTTTCATTAATTGTTCTGCAAGACTCGTAAATGTGTAATTGCAGCTTTGGGCAAAACTTTCATCAAAAGACAAGGTTCCTTTGTCGTCGCCCGGTTCTCCGTACAGGTTTAAATTACAATTAAAGGTTTGGCTCGGCTTCACCGTATCATTTTCGATCGCAGCTGCGGCAATGACTGTTTTAAAAACAGAACCGGGATAGATTGGCGTCAGCATATAATTTTGAAGCGTGTTTTGCCGTGAGACATCGGCATCCGGTTTGCTTACAATTCCCAGAACGCTGCTATTTTCGATGTCCAGCAGCACAGCTCCTCCTTTTTTCAGCCCCTGTTCATCCAATACCTCCTCCATCGCTTTTTGAATGCTTTGATCGATCGTTGTTTTGATCTGGAGCGGATAAAATGTATTGGCTTCAGCTGTATATTTGACGTCCATGCCAAACAAAGGGTTTCCTTTTCCGTCCACATGATATAAAAGCTTTGTGTCTTGTTCCGGAAGCAAAAACTCATCAAATGTCCGTTCTAAACCGGTTGTACCGATTTTTGTTGTAATCGGAAGGTTCTCCATATCAGGATATTTCTTGCGGAGAAGCGCCGGATCTTGATTCGTGCTCCCTATTGTATGTGAAGCAAGGCTGGGCTTGTCTTCATTCTCCATATATACGCCGTAAACGCCGGGATATTTCAAAGAATTGATTTTTGTGATGGATTGTTTCGAAAGTGTTTTGATTTTCTTTTGTTGCAAAATGACCGGTTTTTTCGCTTTTGCGAGTGTCTGGTGCAGTTCATCTTCAGACATGCCGAGGATGTCCGCAACCTTTTTGATCGGCCAATCCTGCGTCAGCAGAAAAGGAAACAAAACAACCGCAGGCTCGCTTTGGCCGGTCAGCGCCTGCCCGTTTCGATCTAAAAAGGAGCCTCTTCCGTCAGAAATGAGCACTTCCTCCGTCCGCTGTTTCACGCTTTCCTGGATCAAATTGATTTTCTTTTTTGAAAATGATTCTGTGAAAAACAGCTGGATTTCCGCCAGCCTTAGCAGAAGCAGAAAAAACACGATCAAAAAAGCAATGACTGCCAGCTTCATTCGTTTCGATATCTTCATAAAAAAACACCTCACCCACATTGTGGACGAGGTGTTTCTTTGCTAAACGGATATTATGAAATTTTCACAATTTTCACGAGCATTTCTCCACCCGGTGTTTGAACTGTGACTTCTTCATCTACTTTTTTGCCCAGCAGGCTTTTTGCGATCGGTGAATCGTTTGAGATTTTCCCTTCAAACGGATCAGCTTCAGCGCTTCCAACGATTGTATATGATTCTTCATCACCGTCAGGCAGTTCGACGAAAGTGACGGTTTTACCCAAACCGACAACGTTAGAGCCGCCGTCATCTTCAATGATTTTCGCGTTGCGGATCATATTTTCAAGAGTCGTCACACGACCCTCTACGAATGCCTGCTCTTCTTTCGCTGAATCGTATTCAGAGTTCTCGGAAAGGTCTCCGAAACTTCTCGCAATTTTGATGCGTTCTACTACTTCTTTTCGTTTAACCGTTTTCAAATATTCTAATTCTTGTTCAAGTTTTTGTTTTCCTTCTTCAGTCATAGGAAAAACTTTCTCTTGTGCCATGTCCCTTCACTCCTTCTGGTTGTCCCTCAACATCTTCGATTATGTATGAGAGCATAAACTAAAAAATACAAGAATGAGAACACAGGGCAGTCCTCGTTCTTCTCTCCCATATAGGTACTGTTTATCTTAAACTGAATCTTGTCGTTCTGCAAATATTTCGCGTTTATAAACAGGGAAAGAAGGGAATTTGCACATCCCCTTCCTGCCTATACATAATATGGTCAGAGTTATTTATGTCTATGCTATGGTATTACAAAATCGCGTTTTGTTCAAGAATGGTTTGGATTTTTGTGACCATCAGATCAATTGCGACGTGATTCTGTCCGCCTTCCGGGATAATAATATCAGCGTATCGTTTCGTCGGCTCGACAAATTGGTTATGCATCGGGCGGACAACTGACACATATTGTTCAATGACAGAGTCAATAGAGCGGCCGCGCTCATTAATATCTCTCATAATCCGTCTGATGATACGCAAGTCAGCGTCTGTATCAACGTAAAGCTTGATATCCATCAGATCACGGAGCCTTTTGTCTTCAAGAACTAGAATGCCTTCAAGGATAATAACATCCTTGGGCTCTACGTGAACCGTTTCTTCTGAACGTGTGTGAAGCTTATAGTCGTAAATCGGCTTTTCAATCGGGCGGTAATTCAATAGATCTTGAATATGCTCGATTAAATAGTCATTATCAAACGCAAGTGGATGATCATAGTTTGTGTTGAGCCTTTCTTCAAATGGAAGATGGCTTTGGTCTTTATAATAAAGGTCTTGCTGGATCATTAAAATCGAGTGCCCTTTAAATTGTTCATAGATGGACCGTGTGACACTCGTTTTTCCTGAACCGGAACCTCCTGCGATTCCAATGACTACTGGATTCTTACCCATGGGTGTTACTTCCCCTTTCTCATCATGTTGCTCGGATAAATCTTTTTGTCTAGTTTGAATTTGACAATTTGCAGGGGATGGCGGGCAGCATCTAGCTCATTACCGTCTTCGTCCCAAATGGTTTCAATCGTATGTGTAAAGTTTTCGATTTCCGGACCGAAAAATTCCACTTCGTCGCCTTTCTTGAAGAAATTGCGCTGCTGAAGTGTGACCATTTGTGTGTCTTCATCATAATTCAGCACTAAGCCGACAAAATCAAACGTCGTTTTTTTGGCGTGCTCACCGAACATTTGCTCTTCATAGCCTGGCGTTCCTTCAAAGAAAGCTGTCGCAGTGTCCCGGTTGGCGCACTTATCAAGCTCTTCAAGCCATTCTTTTTGAATCACAAAGTTATCCGGATCAGCGCAATAAGCGTCAATGACTTTGCGGTATACGCTGACAACTGTTGCTACATAGTGAATTGATTTCATGCGACCTTCAATCTTTAAGCTGTCGATGCCCATTTCGATCATTTTTGGAATGGATTCAATCAGCTTCAAATCTTTCGGGCTCATCGCAAATGGCGCATCTTCTTCACCATATAAAGCAACGGCGTTGGCACCGTCTGTTTGATAAAGATCATAATCCCAGCGGCATGACTGGCAGCAGCCTCCGCGATTGGAATCCCGCGCTGTCATGTGATTGCTCAGGACACAGCGGCCGGAATATGCGATACACATCGCGCCGTGAATAAAGGATTCGATTTCGATATCTACTTTTTCTTTCATTTCTCTGATTTCCAGAGCGCTTGTTTCACGTGCCAGCACGACGCGGTCAAGGCCTTCTTCCTTCCAGAACTGGACAGCCTTCCAGTTTGAAAGAGACTGCTGTGTGCTCAAGTGAACCTCAACATTCGGCGCCACTCTGCGGCATGTTTCGATAATAAGCGGATCTGCCACAATGATGCCGGCAACGTTGGCGTCTCCAAGTGCTTTCAAGTATTCTTCAAGCCCGTCCATGTTTTCATTATGGGCGAAAATATTTGTCGTTACGTAGATCTTCGCGCCATATTGTTTCGCGAATTCAACGCCTTCTGCAATTTCTTCGATCGTAAAGTTATCGGCATTTGAACGCAGCCCATATTCCTGTCCTCCGATAAAGACCGCGTCCGCTCCGTAATGAACAGCGATTTTCAGCTTTTCAAGATTACCCGCAGGTGCGAGGAGCTCCGGCTTTTTTGTAATCACACGCTTCCCATTGACGATTGTGGATATTTTATCATTTACGGCAGTCATAGCTTAACCTCCTTTTGATTAATAAACCGTTTCTTTGAAGAAGAATCCGGTATCGATTTTTCTGTTAACTGGCTGGATGCTTTCTATGCGTTCAATCCAGTCTTCTTTTTTCGCTTCATATTCGTCACGGTTTTCCACACACAGATCAATCGCTTCTCTGTACATTTTGGTGACTTCTATTAGGTATTCAGGCGTTTTCAGGACACCATCGATTTTGAAAGAATCAATGCCTGCATCAATCAATTCCTCAAGCTCATCAATGATGCACACATCGTTCGGGCTCATGATGTGCGTGCCGTTTTCATCTTCGAAAATCGGATATTTATTATCACGTTCTTTATCATGCAAGAACATGCCCGATTCTTTTTTCTTTCCTTCAATGTCCATGACTTTGCCTTGGTATTCAAAATAGTTTCCAATCAAAGAACGCTTCGATTGGAACATGCACGTCATTCCATGCACGTGGATTTCAATTTCGACTTCAGCGTTTTCTTTAATCTCCACAATGCTGTCCATGTTTAACTCTCTGGCAAGCACAGAACGCGCCGCGCCTTTTCGTCCCCAGTAGTTGCATGTATAGTAGTTGGTGCCTGTCGTTTCTGTGCTCCAATGAAGCTTCAGGTCAGGCGCAGATTCACGAGCAGCCATAAGCACGGCAGGATCGCCGAATACCGCTGCATCGACACCGGTTTCCGCTAAGAAAGCCAGATATTCGCCAAGCTCACCTACTTTATCGTTATGGAAAATTGCATTTACAGCAACGTATACTTTTGCCCCTTCTTTGTGAGCAATCTCTACGGCTTTTGTTACATCTTCACGAGAAAATTCTCCGGCTAATCTCAAGCCGTATCTCTGTTCCCCAACTAAAAACGCAGTTGCTCCCGCCTGTATCAGCGGCAAAATGTCCGCCGTACTCGTCGGCGTCACTAAGAGCTCTGGTTTTTTCATGACGTTCACCTCTTCTTTTTACTAATCGCAAGTCCGTCCCCGACAGGAATAATCGCAGTTTGATAATCGGGATGATTCATCAGCCAATGATTATATTCATCAATTTTTGTTACCAGCCTGCGCCTTCTTTTCGGTTCTATTTTGCTGTAATCCTCTGCCACCAGACCTTTAAACAGCACGTTGTCTGTTAAAATCACCCCGTCCGGTGAAAGCATCGGTTCATATAAATGAAAAAAGTTTTGATACTGACCTTTTGCAGCGTCAATAAAAATGACATCGTAAGGCGCGGTTACATGAACGGCGTCGGCTAATTCAAGCGCGTCTCCGTAAAAAACATGAATCCGGTCATCAAGCTGAAATTCCTTGATATTGTTTACCGCTTCTTCATGCCGTTTCTCATTGCGTTCAATTGTATATATTTCAGCAGACGGCAGCTCCAGCGCCATTCGAATGGCGGAATAACCAATGGCCGTTCCGATTTCTAGTATTTTTTTCGGCTGTTTCACAGACAAAATTTGAAGCAGCACCTCCATGCCCGCTTTTTCCATGATCGGGACATGATGTTCTTCTGCATATGCTTCAAGCTTCTTCACGTTTTCCGGCCGAGGCTTCAATAATGCTTCTATATAGTCATTTATTTGTTCATACCGGTCAGTCACAACAAACAGCTCCGTTCTAAAAAGGAGTGCCCCAGTCTTTTTACACAGGACACTCTCTGAATACATCATGATACATCGGTAAACAACCCGATATATTTTATCATAAAACCTTGCGGAAAGCGAATAAAAGGAGAGCTTTTTGCTCTCCTTTTATTTCTCATTTTTTGAGGTAATGTATTTTTCTTTTGCTTTATTATGCTCTTTTAGCGTTTTTGTAAATACGACCTCACCATTTGATTTGGCCAAGAAGTACAGATAGTCCGTTTGATCTGGATGCAGCGCCGCTTCCCATGACGACATGCCAGCATTGGCAATCGGCCCTGGCGTCAGTCCTGTGTTTTTGTACGTATTGTACGGTGAATCGATTTCCAGATCCTTATAAAGTACCCGATCTTTATGCTTGCCTGCCGCGTACAGCACGGTCGGATCTGTTTGGAGCGGCATTTTCTTCTTCAGGCGGTTATAAAAGACGCTCGCAATTTTATGGCGGTCGGCTTTTTCAGTCGCTTCTTCTTCAATCAGAGAAGCCATCGTCAGCAGCTTATGCACAGATAGTTTATTTTTCTTCATTTCTGATTTGTATGTTTCCACGTAAGAATTTGTCTGTTTGATCATTGCCGTGATAATGTCTTCAAGTGACGTGTCCGGATCGTCAAAAGGGTATGTAGCCGGGAACAGGTACCCTTCCAGCGGATGCTTAATGTTTTTATTGAAAACATCGTTTGTCACAGTGTCCGGGAATTCTTTCTTCAGCTGATTGATAAATGTTTCATCGTCCAGCTTCGCTATGATTTGTTTTTTAGAGTATTTCGTTTCATCAGCAATAGCGGCCGCGATTTGTGTCAGCTGTGCTCCCTCAGTCACGGTAATTTGAAAGGCATAGCTTGTGGCCCCGCTTGTCAGCTTATGAATTATCTCATCCAAATCCATTCCTTTATTCAGATGGTAGAATCCCGCCTGAAACCCGGAAGCGCCTTTATATTTCACGTAATACTGAAAAGCCTTCTCGCTTTTTATGACATCGTTTTTCTTTAATATCGATGCGATGGACGAAACAGACGAGCCGCTCGGAATGTGAATGTTAACTGTCGTTTTACTGTCTTTTTCTACAGGTTCAAGCAATGATTTCCCATATAAAAATGCCCCGCCAATGATGAGAAGCAGCACAATAATGGAAGACAGTATGATTCTTTTTTTATTGAAAAATGATTTTTTTTGCTGATTGATATACATTAGGTCTCCTCCCATCAGCTCTTATACTACATGATTCATTGTATTTCGGCAATTTATTACAAAAAAAGGTGGAAAGGGGCCTTGATACAGCAGAAAAAAGCCGGAGCAGTATGGCTCCGGCTTTGGTTTGGCGCGGTGTTTTATTCTTCGTCTTCGTCCGCTAAGAACGTGTTTAGTGTTTCTTCGATCATATCCCATTCTTCGTCAGTTTCGATCGGGAATAGCTCACCGTTTTCACCGTCTTCGTTTGGCGTGAAGCTGGAAGCAAGAATTTCTACTTCTTCATCATCTTTTGTTTCGATTGGGTAGTACAACACATAAGACTTGTCAAACTCTTCGTTTTCAAATGTAAACAGCACTTCACAAAGCTGTTCATTTCCTTGATCGTCAACAATTGTAATATTTTTTTCGCCGTGTTCCATTTCCTTCACCTCTGGCTTTAATTTAAACTGTCAAGATATCCTTGCAAAATCATAACAGCCGCCATTTTATCAATGACTTTTTTTCGTTTTTGCCTGCTGACA
This sequence comes from Bacillus sp. LR_5, assembly GCF_042709275.1. Lineage (NCBI taxonomy): Bacteria > Bacillati > Bacillota > Bacilli > Caryophanales > Bacillaceae > Bacillus > Bacillus sp. LR_5. Next base: position 30,989 of record NZ_JAVAXX010000049.1, read on the forward strand.
TCAGCG
>NZ_JAVAXX010000490.1:0-2810 GCF_042709275.1 Bacillus sp. LR_5
ATGCCCCGGTGCTGTACGCCCTGCCGCTTCGCGATCCTTCGCTGCCAGCATGGATTTCACATCATCGGGAGAAATTTTTCCAATACCTGCATCAAGCAAAGTACCCGCAATAATTCTGACCATATTATATAAGAAACCGCTGCCTGTGATCCGCATTTGCAGGCCGTCATCCGTCTCAGTCCAATCAAGTTCGTAAATCGTTCTTACCTTGTCCTGCACTTCTGTTTTAACCGCACAAAAGCTCGTAAAATCATGTGTCCCTATAAGATGCTTTGCCGCTTCTCTCATGTTCTGCACATTAAGGTGATATGAAAAATGGTAAGCGTAATGCCGTTTAAATACGTCCGGGTGTTTCTCCGTGTATACAAAATAGCGATATTCTTTTTTGACTGCGCTAAATCGTGCATGGAACCCATCATCCGCAATTTCCGCCTGTTTGACTGCGATATCGTCCGGAAGCAGTGCATTTAAAGCATACGGCCATCTCTCCGCCGGGATAGACAGCGGAGTATCAAAATGAATCACCTGTCCGGCTGCGTGAACCCCGCTATCTGTTCTTCCTGACGAAACGACCGGAATTCTGTCTTTCGACTTATGCAGGACAGCCAAAGCCTTCTCAAGTTCATTCTGAACCGTTCTTTTTCCCGGCTGTACCTGATATCCATTAAACAAATGTCCGTCATAAGAAATCGTGCATTTCAGTCTCATACAGCACCTCTATGTCCTTAAGAAAAATAACAAAGCAGCCAAAATCATCAAGCTCACAATGACAGAAGTGTCTTTTCCTGTCCATACAAGCTTTCTGTATTTCGTACGTCCCTCTCCGCCTTGATATCCCCTGGCTTCCATTGCCACAGCAAGCTCTTCGGCGCGTTTGAATGCACTGACGAAGAGAGGGACAAGAAGCGGGACAATAGCCTTCACTCTGTCTTTGACAGGTCCGCTTGTAAAATCAACGCCTCGCGCCATCTGAGCCTTCATGATCTTATCTGTCTCCTCCATCAAGGTCGGAATAAACCGCAAAGAAATTGACATCATAAGAGCAAGCTCATGAACAGGAAGCTTTATTTTTTTCAATGGATTCAGCAGCTGCTCCATTCCATCGGTAATCTCAATCGGTGTTGTCGTCAGCGTTAATAAGGTTGTAATTAAAATCAAATAGACGAATCTAAGAGAAATGAATATCCCTTGGACCAAACCGCCCTCATAGACTTTGAAAACACCTAATTGAAAAATAACCGCTCCTTCATGTGTCATTAAAATGTGAAGAAGGAACGTAAAGAGGACAATCCAGATGATTGGCTTTAGCCCTTTCATTAAAAAAGAGAAAGGAACTCTTGTTAAAGAAACGACGCCTACAGTAAATAATCCAAGAAGCGCATATGTCTGTACATTATTGGCTAGAAATACGATGCAGACAAATAAAAAGATCGTAATGAGTTTTGTTCTGGGATCAAGCCGATGTACAAGTGAAGAGCCTGGTACATACTTGCCGATAATCATGCTGTCCATCATAAGGTCTTCTCCCCCTGAAAAAGAGCACGGATTTCAGCAGCAGCATCTTCAATTGTGAGCATAGGCTCTTTAAATCTGACGCCCAGTGCAGCTTCCAACTGTCTTTGAAATTTTATCGTTTCCGGAAGATCCAGCCCCCATCCAGCCATCTCTTCACCTTTTAAAAACAAATCACGCGGACTGCCTGATGCTTGTATCGTTCCTTTATGCATAACGATCATTTCATCAGCGTATGCAGCCGCATCCTCCATGCTGTGTGTCACAAGGATCGTCGTCAGATTTCCCCGTTGATGAAGCTCATAAAACATGTCCATAATCTCTTTTCGCCCTCTTGGGTCCAATCCTGCAGTCGGTTCATCAAGAACAAGCACTTCAGGGTCCATTGCAAGTACGCCGGCAATTGCAACTCTGCGCATTTGCCCCCCACTTAATTCAAAAGGCGACCTGTCCAAAAGTTCTTCTGATAAACCTACAAGCTTCAGCATCTCTCTCGCTTTTTGTTCAGCATCTTCTTTTTTCACACCAAAGTTCATCGGTCCGAATGAAATATCTTTGAGAACTGTCTCTTCGAATAATTGATGCTCAGGAAATTGGAAAACGATTCCGACTTTTTTACGAAGGGTTTTCAGCTCTTTATTCTTTTTCCCTGCCTGAATAACTGTGCTGCCTAGTGATATCTGTCCCTTCGTCGGCTTCAGAAGACCATTCAGGTGCTGAAGAAGAGTGGACTTGCCAGAGCCTGTATGCCCAATAACGGCTACGTAGCTGCCTTCTTTAATCGATGCATTGATATCATACAGTGCAAGGCGCTCAAACGGCGTCTTCATCTGATAACGATGTTCTACATCTTTGATTGTAATGTCCATAGCTCTTTCACCAGCCCTTCCTGAGTCAAATGATTTTCTTCCAAAGCCAGTCCATTTTCTCTTAAAAGCTGGCTAAGCTGGAATGAGAAGGGTAAATCAAGCCCAATTCGAACAAGTTCTTTATTCAATTTAAAAATCTCTTCAGGCAGCCCTTCGGCATATTTCTTACCGCCATTCATCACAATGATCCTGTCTGCTTTCGCTGCCTCATTCAGATCATGTGTGATGGAAATGACAGTCGCCATGCCTTGCTCCTTTAAATGTCTTACCGTTTCAAGCACTTCTTCTCGCCCAATCGGGTCAAGCATGGATGTTGCTTCATCTAAGATAATAATATCAGGACGTGCGGCAATAACACCCGCAATCGCAACTCTCTGCTTTTGGCCTCCGGAGAGATGGTGCGGCTCTTGATCGAGAAAATCTTGCATG
>NZ_JAVAXX010000491.1:0-2809 GCF_042709275.1 Bacillus sp. LR_5
CAGTCTTAAATGCAAGTAAGCGGCATAGAACAAAAACGTGATCAGCGCCCATACTTCCTTCGGGTCCCAGCCCCAAAATCTGGTCCACGCGAGCTGAGCCCAAATCATCGCAAAGATCAGCGCGCCGAGCGTAAAGATTGGAAACCCGATTGAAACGGCCCTGTACCCAACCTCATCCACCAGATCAAGATTGACGTTTTTCACCAGCGGATGTAACAGAGCGCTGATTCTTTTTCTGATGATCAGACGAAGCCCGCCATACAAAACAAGCCCTGCTCCAAATGACCAAATGACGGTGTTCACCTTTCTGCCTGAGAAAAGGGCAGGCAGCTCAGCAAGCGGCTCCATTCTCCCCTCGGTCAAAAGCTCCCCCTGATGCGGGCCGACAAGCGCAGGCATTTCGTACACCATCACGCTTTTTTCTTTATTTTTATCCACCCAGTTAAACTCCGCTTCATAGCCTGCAATACGAAATGCTGATGTGATCGCAATAAAGGCGACAGTTGTGACCAGGATAAACATAATCGCTTCAAGCCAGAACGTTTTTTTGCTTGGTTTTGTCTGGTCTACATGCTTTAAAAGAAAGATGACACCTGCGACAAAGCTGATGGCAAGTATAGCTTGCCCAAGCGCGGCTGTTGTTACGTGAATATACAGCCAATTGCTCTGCAGTGACGGAATTAAGGGTGAGATATCCGTCGGAAACATGCTTGCATAAGCGATCAGCAATAAAGCGATTGATAGCGTAAACAGGCCCAACGAAGGCAATCTATAGATAAAATATAAGATAATAAACGCCAAAACAAGCATCATGCCAAAGGCGGTGGTGAATTCAAACATATTGCTGACAGGCGCATGGCCGCTGGCAGCCCACCTAGTGATGAAATATCCCAAGTGGCAGAGAAAACCGATAATAGAAAGAGTGATTCCAATATTGGCCCATCGGTTTGGCTTGCCCTTTTTATCTTTATTTCCGCGTATGGCCCCGCCGAAAATCGGGACAGCGATTAAATACACAAGAAAGGCCGCATAAAGAAAATTTCCGCTCAGCTCTGCCATGACATCACTCCCTTTTCGCCTATTTCTGTGTTTTGATTAATTCTTTTTGGTCCTCCGGTTCAGTCAGTCCGGAATCAGCCAATACAAAGGCTAAATCCTTCTTCAGGCCATACCAGTTTTTATTCGTATGCCCCGCCACCATGACTGCACCGTCCTGCGAGTGCAGCCAGATTCTTCGGTGCTGCCAGTACATACCTTGAATGACACCGATCATAAAAATGGCTCCGCCGACGGCAAGCACCCAGAGTGTCAGATCCTTTCTGACTGTAAGTCCGGTAATGTTTTTCGTTTCAACATGGTCAAATTTCAGCTTGTATTTATTGCTGCCGGAGCCTTCGATGGTTTCTTGGATGGCAACAAAGCTTTTTTCACCCTTCGGTTTGTCCGGCGTTATGATATTAAAGACAAAAGCCGGGTTGTTAGGGATTTTTGTTTTTGTGCTAGGCTCTCCATCCTGATTAAAATAGAAGTCTGGCAGGTAGCTGGCAATTTCAACTTTGTAACCGTTACCAAGATCATAAACCGAATCTGGATCCAGAAGGTTGATCTTCAAGCTCCCAAAGGATTTTTTTGTTTTTTTGTCTATTAGCTGGAACACCATTTGATCAAGCTGATTCTCTTTATAATCCACCTGGTAAACGGAAAAGGAATCAAAACGCAGCGGCTGATTGACACGGATGTCCTCTTCTGTTACTTTTTTCAGCTTCGGTTTCTCGCCATAAACAATTTTTCCTTCTCTCTTGTAAAGTACGGCATCTGTTTGAAAGTTCTTTGCTACTCTCCCGTCCCCGACTCTGTCAATGGCATCTGCGAATACCTTTTTTTCTGTTTTGCTGTTATAGGTCTCTACGCTGAATTGATTGTTTTTCAAATAATATTTTCCGTCTGTTCCCGGAATTGCTGCAGTTTCGCCTTCTCTGACCCAAAGCGTCTCATCGACGTACATGCCAGGCACAAATCTCAGCATCGCACCGATCAGAAAGATAATCAATCCAATGTGGTTGACATACGGGCCCCAGCGTGAAAAACGCCCTTTTTCGGCAAGAATGCTGCCCTGTTTTTCTCTGATTCTATAATGCTTTTTCTTTAAGAGAGCAGCAATCTTTTCTTTTGCTTCCCCGTCTAGTACAGTATCCGTTTCACTGAACAAGCGCTGCCTTCTTAAAAAAGCAGGACTCCTTCTGACACCTTGGTTTTTTAACGCTCTGTATAATGGAATGACCCGGTCGAGGCTGCAAATCACAAGTGAAATGCCGATCGAGGCAATGAGCAACAGGTACCACCAAGATCCATATAAATGATGAAACCCGAGCAAATAATAAAGCTGGCCGAACGTGCCGTACTGCTCTTTGTAATAAGTATCAGCCTGTGCGCCCGGAGGCAAATAAGCTTCTTGGGGAAAAATGGTGCCGAACGCTGATGCGGCAAGGGTTATGACGATAAGCCATATTCCCACCTTAACCGAAGAAAAGAAATTCCAAATTTTATCGATGATCGTTTTGTTATAGGTTTGTGAACGTCTTGCACTTCCGTCATATCTCATATCAGCAAGCGGAGGCTGAGTTTCTTGGAGAGCTCTTCCGCACGATTCACATAGAACGGTTCCGACCGGGTTTACATGTCCGCATTCACATTTGACTTGCTTCATCCCGAAGTCTCTCCGGGTTTAATCAGATTCATATAATCGTGTATCATGCTTTCTGTCATAGTGCCGGTCACCACCTTGACAACTTTTCCTTCCGGATTGATT
>NZ_JAVAXX010000492.1:0-2796 GCF_042709275.1 Bacillus sp. LR_5
GTTTAATTTAATATTCGTAAATCTAGTGCTTGCTGGACTTCATTCTTATGCATAGTCCTTAGAAAGCGATACAGTTCTCAAACTTTCTCATGATTTGATAAAATGAAAGTAACAGAAGGAAAGCAGGGGGAAAACGATGGACCAAATGAACGAAACCAAAATATTAGTAGTTGATGACGAAGCCAGAATTCGCCGCCTTTTAAGAATGTACCTTGAACGTGAAAATTATGTCATAGACGAAGCGGAAAATGGTGATGAAGCCATTGCCAAAGGGCTTGAAGCCAATTATGACTTAATTTTGCTTGATCTGATGATGCCGGGGACTGACGGAATTGAAGTGTGCCGGCAAGTTCGGGAAAAAAAAGCGACACCAATCATCATGCTGACTGCAAAAGGAGAAGAAGCAAACCGGGTGCAGGGATTTGAAGCGGGAACAGATGATTATATTGTCAAGCCATTCAGCCCGAGAGAAGTCGTGCTGCGGGTAAAAGCCCTTTTGAGAAGAGCATCCCAAACCTCTTATTTGAATGCCAATACACCGACGAAAAATGTGCTAGTGTTTTCACATCTGTCCATTGACCATGATGCCCATCGCGTAACGGCTGATGGAACAGAAGTAAGCCTGACGCCGAAAGAGTATGAGCTCCTATACTTCTTAGCAAAAACACCTGACAAAGTGTATGATCGGGAAAAGCTTCTGAAAGAAGTGTGGCAATATGAGTTTTTTGGTGATCTGCGGACAGTAGACACTCACGTCAAACGCCTGAGAGAGAAGCTGAACAAGGTATCTCCGGAAGCTGCGAAAAAAATTGTCACCGTATGGGGTGTGGGCTATAAATTTGAGGTAGGCACTGAATGAAATTTTGGAAAAGCGTAGTAGGCAAGCTGTGGTTTACGATCCTTTCACTTGTCTTGATCGTATTGTTCATTTTAACGGTTCTTTTGCTGGAATTTATTGAGAATTATCACGTGGAAGAAGCCGAGAATGATTTAACACAGCTTGCGAATAAAGTTGCTGTCATCCTAGAAAATCACGAGGATCAGGCACTGGCAAGATCAATCACTTGGGAGCTCGCTGATAACTTAACAAGCATTGCCATTATTCAGGATGAGAAAAAGTACTGGTATTCTCCGAATGATAAAAATCGCCTGTCGTCCATTACGGTTGAACAAATACAGCATGACAATGACTTAAATAAAGCTCTTCAAGACCATAAAAAAGTAAGCAAACGAACGGGGCTGAGCGATACAGACACGGATAATGAACGTCTGATTGTAGGTGTCCCGTATGAAAAAGACGGAAAGAAAGGCATGGTCTTTTTATCTCAGTCTTTGCTTGCCGTTAAAGATACAACAAAACACACGACCCGCTATATTTTCCTGGCCGCGGGGATTGCGATTGTACTGACCACGTTTTTCGCTTTCTTCTTATCAAGCAGGGTCACGTATCCGCTCCGAAAAATGAGAGAAGGCGCACAGGATTTGGCGAAGGGCAAGTTCGATACAAAAATCCCGATTTTAACCCAGGATGAAATCGGTGAACTGGCAACCGCTTTTAATCAAATGGGCCGGCAGCTTAACTTTCATATTAATGCGCTCAATCAAGAAAAAGAGCAGCTATCTAACATTTTGAGCAGTATGGCTGACGGGGTCATTACCATTAATATCGACGGTACAATTCTTGTGACAAACCCTCCGGCTGAACGTTTTCTTCAGGCTTGGTATTATGAGCAGAATATGAATATCAAAGAAGGCGATAACCTTCCGCCTGAAGCAAAAGAGCTGTTTCAAAACGCTGTCAGCACTGAAAAAGAACAAATGATTGAGATGACACTGCAAGGCAGATCATGGGTGCTCTTGATGTCGCCGCTTTATGCGGAATCGCATGTCAGAGGAGCGGTTGCCGTGCTGCGCGACATGACTGAAGAACGCCGCCTAGATAAGCTGCGGGAGGACTTTATCGCAAATGTCAGCCATGAGTTGAGAACACCGATCTCTATGCTTCAGGGATACAGTGAAGCAATTGTCGATGACATTGCAAGCTCCGAAGAAGACCGGAAAGAAATTGCTCAAATCATTTATGACGAATCGTTGCGAATGGGCCGTCTAGTCAATGATTTGCTTGATTTAGCCCGAATGGAATCAGGCCATACAGGCTTGCATTACGAAAAAATCAATGTCAATGAATTTTTAGAGAAGATCATTCGGAAATTTTCCGGTGTTGCAAAAGAAAAAAATATAAGTTTACATCAAGACATTTCTCTCACAGAAGAGGAATTTATGTTTGATGAGGACAAGATGGAGCAGGTATTTACCAACTTGATCGATAACGCGCTGCGGCATACTTCATCCGGCGGCAGTGTTTCCATTGCAGTCCATTCTGTGAAGGATGGATTGAAAATTGATATCAAAGACTCTGGATCCGGCATTCCGGAAGAAGATCTGCCATTTATCTTTGAGCGGTTCTATAAAGCAGATAAAGCGCGGACAAGAGGCAGAGCAGGAACCGGGCTTGGGCTGGCTATCGTTAAAAATATCGTGGAAGCCCACAACGGATCGATTACGGTGCACAGCCGAATGGATAAAGGAACGACATTTACATTTTATATTCCGACAAAACCATAAAATCGAGTCTGAATTTGCCGAAGAATCTTGTTCCATAAGAAACACCCGCTAATCGAGCGGGTGTTTTTTTAAAAGCCAACATTAATAAAATTTAAGGATATGTTAATATAAATTCCCTTCCAAATACCAGTTTCTCGTAATATAGTTGTAAGGTAACTTTTCAAGCTATTA
>NZ_JAVAXX010000493.1:0-2756 GCF_042709275.1 Bacillus sp. LR_5
AAGTGGAAAAGATAACTAAGTAAATAGTACCACAAGTAATCTAAATAAGTTATGATTTCCTAAAAACCAAAGCTTCCAAGTGGTTCTCGTAAAGGCTTATAATATAAATTGTAAATGTTAACATGCTAACTGAAGGAGAGTTCAGAAGTTGAAAGAAACAAACACACTTAATTCAATTTACCCATTTGAAAGTTTAGAAAATGCCCCTCTCCGTATAGATGCAATTTATGAAGGCGGGAATAAAGGGAATTCTGGAGATGATCCTTTAAATAAGCTATTAGGTGTAGGAATTAGTGGAGGATTTCGCCCAAGAAGAGGGATACAACCAAACTCGTTAGCATTTGTGGTTTTATATACATCAGGAAGTGAATCAGAATGGCCTGATGAGATAAACTTCGAAACCGGACATGTACGTTATTATGGAGATAACAGAGATGCTGGTAGAGAATTGCACGAAAAGAGAGGAAACCAACTATTAAGAGACGCCTTTCATAACATAAGTGAACAAAATTATAAAAATGTTCCTCCCTTCCTTCTATTTCGAAAGAGCCCAACAATAAAGAGTTCAAGGAGCGTAACATTTGTAGGTCTTGCTGTGCCGGGAAGACAACAATTTTCAATTGATGAGAGTTTAGTAGCCATTTGGAGAACACACAAGGGTTCCCGATTCCAAAATTACGAGGCTTATTTTACTTTACTAGATACAGCAAACGAAACAGAAAAATTAAAGGATTGGCTTATCATGAGAACAGTTGACTTAGAGGCATCAGCCAAAATAGCACCTGAACAATGGAAAATATTTGTTTCTAAAGGATTAAATACCATAACTCCTTTGGTTGCAGAACCAATAACAAAGTTTAGAACTAAAGAAGAGCAATTGCCCAACACTAGTGAAGGGTATAAGGCTTTAAAAATCATTTACACATATTTTAAAGATAAACCTATTCAGTTTGAATTTTTTGCTGCTCATATTCTACGGGTGATGGACAAGAATTTCGTAAAGTTTAATTTAACCCGTGCTAGCCGGGATGGCGGAAGAGATGCTATTGGATTATACAAAATAGGAGTGCAAAACAGCATATTAACAATTGATTGCGCAATGGAAGCAAAATGCTATTCTCCTTTAAATGGCTGTCATGTAAAGCAAACAAATCGATTAATATCGCGTATTCGCCACCGCCAGTTTGGAGTCTTTGTAACGACCAGCTATATTAGTAGTCAAGCTTATAAGGAACTTTTAGAAGATGAACATCCGATCCTTGTTATTTCAGGTCGCGACATTGTTGCTATTTTGAAGAAAATCCATATTGATGAAAAAAATATAGAAGCATATATTGAAAGAGTTTTGGCTAAGAAATAGATATAATTATTTTTTAAAAACTTTGTACATAAATCCTATTTTATTATAACTCTATTAGGAAAACAGACGCAGCCTAAGCTGCGTCTTGTCCTTAACCAAGCGTTCCGTTTTCTGCAATCGTTATTTCCTTTCCAAAGATGGCTTTGTCTACCAGGGAGTTCGTTGAATCGTTTGCAGCTTTGCTTGTCATGTTTCTGGATGCCACGTTTACTTCATTTCCTAAGGAAGAACTGATAAAGCTTACACCGATCAAAGCAATTACAGCGCACAAAGTCAGTTTAAATTTCATACAAACAATCCCCTCTCTGAATTTGTTTGCGGGCATGAACCATCTTTTTGAAACAGATAACAGAATCATCCATCTGCCCAATTTCAGTATAAAACTTTGCGGCTAATAATGCCAACTCTTCCATATAAGGATAACCTTGGGATGTCTCTAATTTGTTGAAAACATTTAATAAAATGGACGTTTCTCCTTTTTTGATAAACAGCGCCTGCAATCCTTCGAACATGATTTTAAATAGGCCATTGTCGAATTTACATGCGAAGCGTACGCCTTTTCTGAAACAATCCATTGCCTGGTCTTGTTTATGTTGAAGAAAATAAATTAAGGCTAAATCGTGATAAGCTTGTGTCAAGTTGTTGAAATTTGATTTTTTGAATTGGAGTATCGATTGCTCCATGTATTTTGCTGCTTTCGTCAATTCGCCCATTTTAAGATAACAATTTCCGATATTGAATAAAGCTTGGCCGTAAATCCGCTTGTTTTTGCTTTCAAGCAGCCGTGCGCCTTTTAGTGCCTGCTCGAGGTGAGGGAGTGCCTTTTCATGACTTTCTAAATCGTCGTAGTTACCTGCGATCACAAAATGGCATTGTATGCGGCGGACTGAGTAAAGATCGTGCGTTTTATAGATGTTATACGCCTGAGAAGAATAGTGCATGGATACGTGGGTTTGTTTCATATGATAAAACACTTCAGCCATTTTAAAATAAAATTCCGCCCGCTCAATTTCATCTGAAATATAGGGAATTGTGTTTTCTGCTTTTTGATAGAGTGTAATAGCAGTCAAGAAATTGCCTTGTTTAAATTCATACATTCCCTGAAAAAAGTAATAGTAATATTCAACTAGTTTCTCCATCTTCCTGTTGTTGCCTTCAATTCTCTTTAAATATTCTGACAACTTCATTTGTTTTCCTTCAGATGGAATCACATAGTCAATCATAAGCTGATGGCGAAATGCAATGAGCTGATAGTAAATCAAGAGGTCTTGGTCTTCTTCCATAATGTCAATGTCCCGTTCGATCTCAGCTTTAAGCATTTCAGCATCTGTCACATTAAACTTTTGAATATGCCGGTTCCACTCATTAATTTTCATCCCAACGTGCGGAGACGAAA
>NZ_JAVAXX010000494.1:0-2738 GCF_042709275.1 Bacillus sp. LR_5
TGATATTAACAAAGAAGCCGGATCAGATGAAAAATTTAAAGAGGTAAAAGAAGCATACGAAACGCTGTCAGATGACCAAAAACGTGCGCATTACGATCAATTTGGTCACACTGACCCTAACCAAGGCTTCGGCGGCGGAGGTTTTGGCGGCGGCGATTTCGGCGGTTTTGGTTTCGATGATATTTTCTCAAGTATATTCGGCGGAGGCACAAGACGAAGAGATCCAAACGCTCCGCGCCAGGGTGCTGATTTACAGTATACGATGACCCTGTCGTTTGAGGATGCGGCTTTCGGTAAAGAAACAACCATCGAAATTCCCCGCGAGGAAACGTGCGAAACATGTAAAGGCTCAGGTGCGAAACCTGGAACAAATCCAGAAACATGCTCCCACTGCGGAGGCTCCGGCCAGTTAAACGTGGAGCAAAATACACCGTTTGGAAAAGTCGTTAACAGACGGGTCTGCCACCACTGTGAAGGTACAGGCAAAATCATTAAAAACAAATGTGCGGACTGCGGCGGCAAAGGAAAAATCAAAAAACGCAAGAAAATCACTGTGACAATTCCAGCCGGTGTAGATGACGGGCAGCAGCTTCGTCTCTCGGGACAGGGTGAACCAGGAATAAACGGCGGCCCTGCTGGGGATTTATTTGTCGTGTTCCATGTACGCGCACACGAGTTCTTCGAGCGTGCCGGCGATGATATTTACTGTGAAATGCCGTTAACGTTTGCTCAGGCTGCTCTTGGAGATGAGGTAGAAGTGCCGACGCTGCATGGAAAAGTGAAATTGAAAATTCCGGCCGGTACACAAACAGGAACGAAATTTAGATTAAGAGGCAAAGGCGTTCAAAATGTCAGAGGCTATGGACAGGGTGACCAGCATATCGTCGTCCGCGTCGTTACGCCGACAAATCTGACAGATAAACAAAAAGACATTATCCGCGAATTTGCCGAAGTCAGCGGAAACCTGCCTGACGAACAGGAAATGAGTTTCTTTGACAAGGTAAAACGGGCGTTTAAAGGCGATTAATTATTGGATGAGGAGTTGGTAGTTTTGAAATGGTCCGAATTAAGCATTCACACAACACATGAAGCGGTCGAACCTATCTCAAATATATTGCATGAAGCTGGTGCAAGTGGGGTTGTGATAGAGGACCCGCTTGATTTAATTAAAGAACGTGAGAATGTGTACGGGGAAATCTACCAGCTCGACCCCAATGATTACCCAGATGAGGGTGTCATTGTCAAAGCATATCTGCCGGTTAACAGTTTTCTGGGCGAAACTGTTGACGGCATCAAAGAAACGATTAATAATCTCCTTCTTTACAATATTGATTTGGGCAGAAACCACATCACTATTTCTGAAGTAAATGAAGAAGAGTGGGCGACTGCCTGGAAAAAGTATTATCATCCTGTGAAAATTTCTGAAAAGTTTACAATTGTGCCGACGTGGGAGGAATATACGCCGGTCCATACTGATGAACTGATTATTGAAATGGACCCGGGAATGGCTTTCGGCACAGGAACACATCCGACAACCGTACTCTGCATTCAGGCGCTTGAACGCTTTGTGCAAAAGGGTGATAAGGTGATTGATGTCGGCACTGGTTCGGGAATTTTAAGTATTGCGGCTGCAATGCTTGAGGCTGAATCGGTTCATGCCTACGATCTTGATCCCGTGGCTGTAGAAAGTGCACGCCTCAATCTCAAGCTGAACAAAGTCAGCGATATTGCTCAAGTGAAGCAAAACAATTTGTTAGACGGGATTGAAGGGGAACATGATGTGATTGTGGCCAACATTTTGGCTGAAGTCATTCTTCGCTTTACTTCACAAGCGTACAGCCTGTTAAAAGAAGGCGGCCACTTTATTACGTCAGGAATCATCGGTCATAAAAAACAAGAAGTAAAAGAAGCACTGGAACAAGCTGGCTTTACCATTGTAGAAATCCTTTCAATGGAAGATTGGGTCAGCATTATTGCGAAAAAATAACAGTTAGTAGGTGTCACAGCGTATGCAACGATATTTTATCGAGCTCACGAAGCAGCAAATAGAGGAAGCGCCGGCTTTTTCGATTACCGGCGAAGATGTTCATCATATTGTGAACGTGATGAGAATGAATGAGGGAGACCAGATTATCTGCTGCTCTCAAGACGGCTTCGAGGCAAAATGTGAACTTCAATCTGTTTCCAAAGATAAAGTGTCCTGCCTTGTGATAGAATGGACGAATGAAAACAGAGAGCTTCCGATAAAGGTCTATATTGCGAGCGGCCTTCCGAAAGGAGATAAGCTTGAATGGATTATCCAAAAGGGGACTGAGCTCGGAGCTCATGCCTTTATTCCTTTCCAAGCCGCGCGTTCTGTTGTCAAGCTGGATGACAAAAAGGCAAAGAAAAAGCGGGAAAGATGGACGAAAATTGCAAAGGAAGCGGCTGAGCAATCGTACCGTAACGAAGTGCCGCGAGTGATGGATGTCCATTCTTTTCAGCAGCTTCTTCAAAGGATGCAGGATTTCGATAAATGTGTCGTTGCATACGAGGAGTCATCGAAGCAAGGGGAAATAAGCGCATTCAGCGCGATTGTAAGCAGCCTTCCGAAAGGATCATCTCTATTGATCGTATTTGGTCCCGAAGGCGGTTTAACAGAAGCGGAGGTTGAACGGCTCACAGAGCAAGACGGTGTGCCGTGCGGCCTTGGACCGAGAATTTTAAGGACAGAAACCGCTCCGCTATACGCGTTGAGC
>NZ_JAVAXX010000495.1:0-2728 GCF_042709275.1 Bacillus sp. LR_5
CACGACAACATTTGCTCCGCTTTTTGCCAGATCAAGGGCGATTGAGCGGCCGATTCCGCGGGATGCGCCAGTGACAATAGCCGTTTTATCATTAAGCATTATCATTCTCCTCCTTAAGCGTTTGAATTGCCAGCTCGATCGTTTCCGGATCTGATACAGCAATTGTTTTTAACCGTCTATTTACTTTTTTCACAAGGCCTGAAAGCACTTTTCCGGGACCGATTTCAATAAAAGTCGTAACACCCTCTGCGATCAGCTTGTTAATGCTTTCCTCAAAACGAACCGGAGAGTAAAGCTGCTCAATAAGTTTTTCTTTGATATCTGCTTTTTCAGTCATCACGTCAGCAGAAACATTTGAGATGACCGGAACGTCAGCGTCTTTTATGTCACAGGCGTCCAATACCTCTTTCAGCTTTTCAGCAGCCGGTTTCATCAGTTCAGAATGGAACGGACCGCTTACTTCAAGCGGAATTGCGCGTTTTGCGCCGTTCTCTTTTGCCAGTTCAGATGCAAGCTCAACCCCTTTAGCTGTTCCGGAAATGACGATTTGGCCAGGACAGTTGAGATTCGCAAGCTGTACAAGGTTGCCTTCCTCTGTGACTTTATCGGTTACTTGCTTTAATGCTTCAGCATCCATGCCGAGAATCGCAGCCATTGCTCCTTCGCCAGCCGGTACCGCTTCATTCATAAACTCTCCGCGTTTTCTGACGGTATAAACAGCATCTTTGAAAGACAGAGCGCCAGCCGCAACCAGTGCAGAATATTCACCAAGGCTGTGTCCTGCTGTGAAATCAGGTGTAATGCCAGATTCTTTAAATTTCTCAAGAACAGCGATGCTTGTCGTAAGCAAAGCAGGCTGCGCATTGTATGTAAGTGTTAATTCTTCAGCAGCACCCTCAAAAATAAGCGAGCTGAGTTTTGTTTCTAATGTTTCATCGGCTTCATCAAACAGACGCTTTGCAGCAGGCACCTGCTCATAAAGCTCTTTTCCCATGCCGATAAATTGTGATCCCTGACCCGGGAACAAAAATGCAATCTTACTCATGATGTAAAAACCTCCAGACTACTCATCTGTTTTTTCTTCTTTCACTTCTTCCTGAATGAGCGCAGCCACATTTTGGCTGACCATCTCTCTTGCTTGCCGAATCGCATGGAATACAGCATTTGAATCTGAAGAGCCGTGCGCTTTGATCACAGGCGCTTTTAAGCCAAAAAGACTTGCTCCGCCATAATTCGAATACTCCATTTTCATTTTCATTTCTTTCAATTTTGGTTTCAGCACAGCTGCTGCAAGCTTGGATGTCAAAGTAGACGTCATTACGTCTCTCATCATTTTAAAAATTGACAACGCAGAGCCTTCCAGCGTTTTGAGTGTAACATTCCCAGTAAAGCCGTCTGTTACTACAACATCCGCCACATCATCTAAAAGGTCTCGCGCTTCCACGTTTCCGATAAAATTGATGTTTGCTGTTTCTTTTAAAATTTGAAACGTCTGCTTCGTCAGTTCGTTTCCTTTTTTATCTTCTGTTCCGACATTTAAAAGTCCGACTCTCGGTGAAGTGACACCGCGCACTTGCTGAGAATAAACAGAACCCATGATGGCATATTGAACAAGGTGCTCCGGTTTGGCATCGACATTGGCGCCGACATCAAGGAGAAGAAATCCGTCTCCCGAAACAGTCGGAAGTGTCGGGGCAAGCGCCGGACGGTCAATTCCTTTAATTCTTCCGACAATAAAGAGACCGGCTGTCATTAATGCACCGGTATTTCCTGCTGAAATACAGGCGTCAGCTCTGTTTTCCGCAACCTCCTGCGCCATAAGAACCATAGATGAGTTCTTTTTTCTTCGCACGGCACGGACCGGTTCATCCGTAGGCTCAATCACTTCATCTGCGTGCAGCACCGTGATGCGATCTGATGTAGTTGTTAAATGTGATTCTATCGTTGTTTTGTCACCGACAAGTGTGATATGGAGATCATCAAATGCCTCTATACCTTTTATAACTCCGTCAATAACAGCTTTGGGAGCGTGGTCTCCTCCCATTGCATCTACAGCTATTCTCATGCATGCTCCACCTTTATGAATGTTTTGAACGATACATGTCAAAGCGTCCAGAAAAAACAATTTCTTCGCCAACGTAGCTGTTCACTTCGACAACCGTTCTTCCTTTTTCTTTTTCGACAGCCGTCACTTTCGCTTTTGCTACGACACGTTCACCCTGCTTTACCTGTCTTGTAAAGCGGATGTCTGCACTTGCAGTCAGCGCCAGCTCGTCATCAATGACTGCAACGGCCAAAGAATTCGCCTGTGCAAATAAATGGTGTCCTCTCGCAATCTGATTCCGGCTGAACACGTGCTCCTGTTTTATTTCTAAAATGGATATCGCCTGATCATCCAGCTCAAGGTCAATAATTTCTCCGATAACTTCATCAAGTGACAGGGACTTCACTTCGTCCTCAAGTGTTTTCTCTGCCACGTTCTTAATTCTTTCTCTCAGTTCAGGTATGGAAAGCTCTAAGCGGTCCAAACGTATCGTCTGGATGCTCACCCCGAATTTACCCGCTAATTCTTCATCTGTAATAAAGGGGGTTGCTTGAATCGTCTGCTGAAGTAATTCCTGGCGTTCTCTCTTATTTCTTCTCATATCTAAACACCATCCGGACAATTAAGACTAGGTACTAATAGTAGTATATAATTTCATAGATTGGAATGCAACGATTGTTTCTG
>NZ_JAVAXX010000496.1:0-2715 GCF_042709275.1 Bacillus sp. LR_5
CTATTACGAATAAGGAGGCTTTCTATGTTCAGAAAATCATTATTCTTTATTTTTGTATTGTTAATATCTTTTACTGCATTGCTTTTCGACCACCAAACAGCATCCGCATTGCCACCAAGTACGCCTTCAAAATTAGAAGCACAATCACAATTAAACTCTTTAACAGTTAAGACCGAAGATCCGATGACTGGCTATTCTCGCGATTTGTTCCCACACTGGAGTATTCAAGGTAATGGTTGCAATACCCGGCAGCTAGTGCTCCAGCGTGACGCTGAATACTACAGCGGGAATTGCCCTGTAACATCCGGTAAATGGTATAGTTACTTCGACGGTGTTACAGTATACTCTCCATCCGAAATTGATATTGATCACATTGTTCCTTTAGCAGAAGCATGGCGTTCAGGAGCTAGTAGTTGGACGACAGAAAAGCGTAAGCAATTCGCTAACGACCTCGATGGTCCTCAACTAATTGCAGTAACTGCTAGTATCAACCGCTCTAAAGGTGACCAAGACCCTTCAACATGGCAACCGCCTCGTGTTGCTGCACGTTGTGGGTATGCTAAGTGGTGGATCAACACTAAGTATCGCTGGAACCTTAGCTTACAGTCTACTGAGAAATCTTCACTGCAAACCATGCTCAACACTTGCTCATACTAAGTTTAGTCATACGCAGAAAGGAGTCAGCTGATGGATAAGAAGTCGACCGTTTTTATTGCAACCCACGGTGTCATGACCAAAGAGGTAGGTGTCATTAGTGGAGAACTCGAACTGATCACTACCTGTGATGACAAAGGAGTTCTCACACTGGCTATTACATATGTAGGCGCCAAGGATTTGTATACTCTTCCAGGTGAAGACTACCGCTTAAATGACCCGTCTGATCACGAAGTCGTCCACCGTATGCTAGCCACTGTGCTTGAGCGTCCTTGATCAAATATCAAGGGCGTTTTTAATGAAACTTATTGCGAATCGGTTAAGGAAAACACCTCATGGTAAAGAGTTTTAACTCTTTGCCTTGTGGTCTCTTATGTATGAAATCAAATGCTTTCCCTAATTCCTTCTCTTCTATTACCGCTGAGTAATAACAATTACTTGGCCATATCTTATATTGCATATAAGGTTTAGTCAGTCGAGATCATCGAAGGGTTAAAATATGGCCAAATAAAAAAACGATGGATGCTCAATTTCCATTAAAAAGACAAGATTGAATATGCAGTACTTCACTCAGAACATTTGGCTTATTAACGATATAATAAGTGTTCGTATTAATTTTCCCTGTTACGATAACGATCAAAAACAGAGTTATCTATCCCATATCAAGCAAGAAATTATTCTGCTTTTTTAAAAAATTATTCTTGATTTTCACTTTTATATATGCATCCATAAAGCATTCGATCATAACCATTATATGTAACTGAAATGCAGGTATAAGAGCTATTATATAGGGATTTCACTACCAATATATAGGGGGTGTATTAACATCCAAATACTCAAAAACAAGAACAAAAGTGCCCATAGCACTTCCATTTCCACACCCTATCAAATTTTCCTTTCCTATTTTTTCATCAAAATCACCCATTTTCACATCGTAATTGCTATCGTAAAAGCCTATATTATCAATGTTTTTCCCTCTTCAAATTACTCCTTTTTTATCTATATCTCCTTAAAATGACCTCTTTCCCCTACTCTCGCTTATGTTTTACGATCGTTTAACTCCTAATCGCTAATTAAAGTATCAAAACCCTTACGTTTACTGTCTTTTTTAGCTCATTATACATTTTTACGATACGCATGTTATACATGTACTATAGACGACTTGACTGTATTTGGTGACAATTTGACAGAGAAATTTAATGCACTTCTAACTTTTTAACTGTAATGGGCATCATTGTTGACCCAACAACTCAAGGTATTTCTGATAGTGAAGAAGCAATGGATTATGACTCACCGAGATAAACCCCCTACCCTTCTCTTAATTGAGAAGGGTATTTTTTTCGTTTTTTAAGATAACATTAATCTGTACTCGAATAATCATTTTGTCGTTAACGACTGATAGGACTCTATAGTGGAATTAGGTTAATTCATAATTGCAAGATAATATCAAAATAATTTAAGGGAGTACATGGTTGTTACATGTACTCCTTTACAATACTTACTATTGATAAAACATTTTTTCTGATAAACAGTTTATATATTTTTTTTAGTTGAATTAATTATTAAAAAGTAATTGCATTCTTCTTCTGATAGATTTACGAATCTATGATCTATATCTGCTTCAAAATATATTGAATCTCCCTCTTCTAATGTATAGACTTGAGGTTCCTCTCCTAATTGGACTTGTAACTTCCCTTTGGCAACATATATATACTCCTCTACACCTTTTTTATGAGGAGGAAAGCCACCTGTTTCTTTAAAGGGTGGTATCTTATTTAGAATAAATTCAATATCGTTAGTAGGCGGGGACAAAAGATGTCTTTCGAATTTAGTTTTTTCGTCTTTATATAATAATCTCTCATGGGAACGAATAATTGATACACTTCTTTTTTGTTCCTCCCCTAGAAGGGATGAGATTGTCTCATCTAGTGCTTCTGCAATTTGTGAGGCAATATTGATTGTGGGATTTTTATCTCCTCTTTCAATTTGCGATAACATAGATTTACTAACCCCAGATTTTTTAGCCAACTCCTCCAATGTATAGCCTTTTAGTTTTCTTAC
>NZ_JAVAXX010000497.1:0-2705 GCF_042709275.1 Bacillus sp. LR_5
TATTCACTATCTTTAAATTTCGGATTGTACGGTCTTACTCCTTTTGCCTGATCTTTAGGTAATACAATATCTTTTCTCCAAGTAGGCATTATTAGAAGCTGCTGTTTCCCTTCACTCTTCTTAAGATTGTCGTATCTCGGAAATCCACCCAGAAAGATATTTTCTTTTTTATAATTGTAATTCCCTTTCACAATAGACCGATATTCAGGTTTCGCTGAAGTGACTAATAATTTGATATTCTTGCTGTATTTATTTAACCATTCAGAATGATCCGCCATTGTTATCCCATGCTGTAAAAAGACAAACTCAAAATTAAATAAATCTCTAAAATAAATCTCCATATTAAAAAATGGATTTACAACCCATATATCTGCATGTGTCGATATTACCTTGGAAGAGGATAAGGTTAAAATTTTATGTCTAAAAGATCTGTATGGTATAACCTTTCCGTATTTTTTAATTCTGTCGTAATCTTTGCTATCTTTTTTTATTATAAAATATTTTTTCACCCCATCATTCTTGTTGATTGCATATTTAAAGAGGTGCTCGGCATTATCATCAGCTTTATCTTGTCTGTCTATGAATAACCATACCGGTTTTCTATTAAAAGTAGTGAAAACATGGTGCGCCATTCTTGCCAGCATAGCCTTCTTAATAGCTGATTTTCGTTTCTTTGATTTACCTCCTGATTTATTAAGGGATTTTAAGAAACGAAACTCTTTTATAAATCTATTTTTAACATTGTTTTTTTCGAACATTAATTTTTTATAATTATAATAAAAGATATAATCTTTTTTAGCTGCATAAGAATTATATAGATCATTTGACAAACCTGAATACTTAAAGAAGCGAAGTTTTGTCATTTTCCTTTTTTTACCCTTAGTTATAAAAAATTCAATATGGTGATTATCTGTAAGATGGCTTTTGGGAATATCTATAGAAAAACCAGGATATTTTTTTATTACTTCTCCTAAACTTATTTAATCATTATGCTGTCTTTTTATATTCTTTGCTTTTATTTTTGTTTCTCCAATTTTAGCATAAAAATTAAAACCTTTAGAATTAAACAGGGAGCTCCAAAAACCTTCTATGTGAATAGAATCCTCATTTTCTTCTAAAATCTCAATAGTTAGAGTTTGATCCGATAATTTCGAGACGATTTTACCTTCTCTATATAAATAATAATCCTGTTCAGTTTCTCTTTCATATACATACCTACTATAATTTTCACCGTGTTTTATTTTTAAAGCATGATATAGATAGAAATGGCTGACACTTTTTGTTTCAATAATCACATCGTCTTCAATATACGATAATACTTCTCGAATCAATGTTAAAAATTTGCGGTATTCATTTTCATCTAAAGGTGTTTCACTAATATCCTTAATCAATAATTTCCACTTCAAATCATGCATAACCATATATTGAAGAAACAAAGGTATTTTTTGTTCATGGTTTTTTGTGATATCAATTAAATTCTTGGAGAAAGTGATAAGTGAATGGTTAAACCAATTCTTATTTGCTTTAGCAGTCTGCATGGCAGATGATCCATCTTCCCTAACTCTATAATGGTATTTTGCCTCTTTAACCAGACCATATTTTTTCCTTTGCGATATAATTAAATTAACTAGTTTGGCATCTTCACCTATTTTACAATTTTCATCAAACCTGATATTTTTCAAGGCATCTTTTTTTATAAATGTAGAACAGCAATGAGTTAATATATGATGTGGTTCTTTTTCCACATCCAATATTCTTGTAGAAGAAAACTTATTATTTAGATTATGTTCTCCAGTTCTTCCTTCTTCAAAAAAAATAGGGATTGCTACAATATCAATTTCATTCTTATGTTGGTTAAAGAAGTTTAAAACATTTTCGAATGTTTCTTTTGAAACTAAGTCGTCCGGATCCAAAAATTGAATATATCTACCTTCAGCATACTTTAATCCATAATTTCGCGCACTGCTCACTCCGCCATTCTGTTTCTTTACATATACAATGTTATTTGGATATTTTTGAGCATATTCTTCACAAATGATTTCACTTTTATCAGGGCTATCGTCATTGACAAGTATTAACTGAATATTCTCAAAACCTACAGTCTGGTTAATGACACTTTCTATAGCATCAGTTAGATACAACTCAACATTATAAATCGGCATTATAACACTGAAATCATAATTAAAACTCTTTTCGTTCATAAAAGATTACTCCTAACAAAATGTTTATATGAATAAGAATCCGGGTAAATAAAAGTAAAAACAATTAGAGTGCTAAATTTTTGAAAACACATAATTAATTTAGTAAAATGTATGAAAAGGATTCCTTACCTGTTTTTTAAAGTCTTTGTAAGAAAACTTTTAAATACGTTTACATGGTTAAGTTCTAAAGCATCATTTGGTGTTTTTAGGACAAAGTCAAATGCAAGGGCCCAAATCGGTATTTCTACAACAAAACCAGCATGTCTAAAATCTCTTAATTTATATCCCCATACTTCAATTGTTTTTTTCAGTTCTTTTCGTTTACATACTTTTAATCTATTAAAATATTTTATATATAATCTGTCATTTTCTTTCATCTCATAATACTGGTTAATAAAGTGTCCTGTTAATTCAAGTTTAAGCCCTTTTATTTTGGTCGAAGTAACAGTACATGAACTTTGTGGTACTTTTTCTTTTTTTATGTTTTCAAGAGTTTCTGTATTT
>NZ_JAVAXX010000498.1:0-2665 GCF_042709275.1 Bacillus sp. LR_5
CTAAGTTAAGAAAAGGAGGAAATTGAGATGAGTGATAATATTCGCCGCTCAATGCCTTTATTTCCAATAGGAATTGTCATGCAGTTAACGGAGTTATCAGCAAGACAAATTCGATATTATGAGGAAAATGGATTGATATTTCCAGCCAGAAGTGAAGGGAATAGACGATTATTTTCATTTCATGATGTAGATAAACTGTTAGAAATCAAGCACCTGATAGAACAAGGTGTAAACATGGCAGGAATTAAACAGATTCTGGCGAAAGCGGAAGCCGAGCCGGAGCAAAAACAAAACGAGAAGACGAAAAAACCAATGAAACATGATCTGTCCGATGACGAACTGAGACAGCTCCTGAAAAACGAGCTCATGCAAGCCGGCCGTTTTCAAAGAGGGAATACATTCCGCCAAGGCGACATGTCCCGCTTCTTTCATTAATCCGTTAGCAACTGTTTTGCTATATACATTTACCTTTTAAGAGGAGGAGTTTTACGAAATGGCAAAGTACACTAGAGAAGATATCGTAAAATTAGTAAAAGAAGAAAACGTGAAGTATATCCGTCTTCAATTTACTGACATTCTTGGGACAATCAAGAATGTTGAGATTCCTGTAAGCCAGCTTGAAAAAGCGCTTGATAATAAAGTCATGTTTGACGGTTCTTCTATTGAAGGATTCGTTCGCATCGAAGAGTCAGACATGTACCTGTATCCAGATCTGAATACATTTGTTATCTTCCCATGGACAGCTGAAAAAGGTAAAGTAGCACGTTTCATCTGTGATATCTACAATCCGGATGGCACACCTTTCGAAGGTGACCCGCGAAACAACTTAAAACGGATTCTGAAAGAAATGGAAGACCTCGGCTTCAGTGATTTCAACCTCGGGCCTGAGCCTGAATTCTTCTTATTCAAATTAGACGAAAAAGGCGAGCCGACGCTTGAACTAAACGACAAAGGCGGATATTTCGACTTGGCTCCAACTGACTTGGGAGAAAACTGCCGCCGCGATATCGTTCTTGAGCTTGAAGAGATGGGCTTTGAAATCGAAGCGTCTCACCACGAAGTAGCACCTGGCCAGCACGAAATCGACTTTAAATATGCTGGTGCAGTCCGCTCTTGTGACGACATCCAAACGTTTAAACTAGTTGTCAAAACAATTGCCCGCAAACACGGCCTGCATGCGACATTTATGCCAAAACCATTATTCGGTGTGAACGGTTCCGGTATGCACTGCAATCTATCACTCTTCAAAAATGGTGTTAACGCATTCTATGACGAAAACGCAGATCTTCAGTTAAGTGAAACAGCGAAACACTTCATTGCAGGTATTGTGAAGCACGCAACAAGCTTTACAGCAGTAACAAACCCGACAGTAAACTCTTACAAACGTCTTGTTCCTGGCTATGAAGCACCTTGCTACGTTGCATGGAGCGCGCAAAACAGAAGCCCGCTTATCCGTATCCCGGCTTCCCGCGGCATCAGTACACGCGTTGAAGTCCGCAGCGTAGATCCAGCTGCTAACCCGTACCTTGCACTTAGCGTATTGCTTGCTGCAGGCTTAGATGGAATCAAAAACAAACTGGAAGCGCCAGCTCCAATCGACCGCAACATCTATGTGATGAGCAAAGAAGAGCGCATGGAAAACGGAATCGTTGACCTTCCAGCAACACTTGCGGAAGCGCTAGAAGAATTCAAATCAAACGAAGTCATGGTCAAAGCACTGGGCGAGCACCTCTTCGAACACTTCATCGAAGCAAAAGAAATCGAGTGGGATATGTTCCGCACACAAGTTCATCCTTGGGAGCGCGAACAGTATATGTCTCAATATTAATCTTTCAATCCCTTGGCACTATTGGTGTCAGGGGGTTTTTGATTTGATCGATAGAATGGAAAAATAGCATTTTTGGTCATTGACCAAAATATGACCAAAAATATTTGAAGTTATGAATCTAACTCCACAATTGAGGACACGTATTTCTCGTAATCATTAATTCGATTTTGGTCGAGCTTCTTACTAATAAGTGAATAAACATAGGCAGTCACCATCATGCTTTTATGATCTAAACGTTCTTGATTATATTTCATATCAGCGGAAAATGGTGAATGTACTAATGCTTAATTTTTTTGTGAGAAAAAATTCCAAAGGGTTCAAATGAGTTTTTGAGATAAGATAATTACCATAAGGAAGAATTTGAGGGCTTAAGAAACTTCAAGGGACAATTGATTCTTAAATAGAGGTGTTACATAAAATGAAATTGTATAATGAATTTATAAATATAGCTAAAACTTTTAATAAAGAGTTAGACATAATTCCATTATTATATGGATCTTTAGGTCTTGAAAAGGTAACTGGGTTAGACTTTTCTCCAGAAGATATTGATCTCCTTATTCCTTTAATTTTTTTAGAGGAAAAGTGGGAAAAACTAAAAAAAGTGATGGAACTGCATGGATACAAAATGGTTGATTTACATGAGCATGAATTTAAGAAAACTAATACAAAAATAGGCATTGCTTATATTGAGGATTTAAAACCATTTGCAGATGTAGACTATAATAACCTAGAGGTTTTTGAAGATGGCGGAGCGAAATATCATTTGCTAACGATTGATGATTACCTCAAGATTTATAAAAAGTCTTTATTAGATGGTTATAGAAGAAGGAAGAAGAA
>NZ_JAVAXX010000499.1:0-2642 GCF_042709275.1 Bacillus sp. LR_5
GAAAACTGAATTAACAGGTACGTTTTGTCTTGTTTAGTTTTCAAAGAACTTTGTGTGCTTCTCTCGAAGCGACTACTTAATAGTAACATTTTTAGTTAACTAGGTCAATACTTTTTTGAAAAAGTTTTTACTAGTCATAATGGTCATGCTTGTGTCTTTAAAAAGACAACAGAAATGATTATACCATAATTTTTATGACTGTAAAGGGTTATGACACAAAAAAGCGCAGCTATTTCAGCTGCGCTTTTTCTCACACTTCTTCTTGTTCTTCTTCATTCTCATCTTCTTCGTTTTTCTCTACTAAAGCTACTGTAGCAACATGCTCTTCTTCTGCCATTCTGATGAGACGCACACCTTGAGTGACACGTCCGGTGATGGAGATATCATTGATGTCCATTCTGATGAGTACGCCGCTAGCTGTAATAATCATTAGATCCTCTTCACCTTTAGTAGCTTTCACTGCTACTAGTTGGCCGTTGTTCTCGGTGATTTTCGCTGTTTTGAGTCCTTTTCCGCCCCGACTTTGGGTTCTGTACTCTTCAGCCGGAGTTCGTTTTCCGTACCCTTTTTCAGTTACGATAAGGACGTGTGATTCTTCCTCTAATATCTCCATGCCGACAACAACGTCGTCATCCGTCAGGGTGATGCCTTTTACGCCCGCCGCAGTTCTTCCCATCTCCCGGACATCTGTTTCAGGGAAACGGATCAGTAAACCGTTTTTCGTTCCAATGATGATTTGTTTTGTGCCGTCAGTCAGACGTACACCCATCAGTTCATCATCTTCACGAAGACCCAGAGCGATTAGACCATTGTTGCGGATATTAGCGAATTGAGATAGCGATGTTCGTTTTGAAACCCCATGCTTTGTAGTGAAGAAAAGGTAAAGCTCCGCATTGAATTCCGTGACTGGAATAATCGCGTTGATCCACTCACCCTTTTCTACCTCCAGCAGGTTAATAATCGGGATTCCTTTTGCCGTTCTGCCGTATTCAGGGATTTCATACCCTTTTGCACGATACACTTTCCCCTTGTTCGAGAAGAAGAGAATCGTGTCATGAGTTGACGTAGAGATCAAATGCTCAACGAAATCATCTTCGTTTGTTCCCATACCTTGTACACCTTTTCCGCCTCGTTTTTGACTGCGGTAAGTTGATGCAGGAAGACGTTTGACGTATCCGTTGTGCGTCAGAGTAACTACGATATTTTCTCTCTCGATGAGATCTTCATCTTCAATTGTCTCCAGTCCGGAAGTGACGATCTCAGTACGTCTTTCATCGTTAAAACGCTCTTTGATTTCCGTGAGTTCTTCACGAATGATCTCAAGCACTTTATATTCATTTGCCAAGATGTCTTTTAGCTCTGCAATTAATTTAACAAGAGATTGGTATTCTTCTTCTATCTTTTCACGTTCCAGTCCCGTTAAACGCTGGAGCCTCATATCAAGGATCGCTTGTGCTTGCTTCTCTGTCAGTGAGAATTGTTCAATTAAACCTGTTCTCGCAATTTCAGCCGTTTGAGAATTACGGATAAGGGAGATAACTGCATCGAGATGATCCAGTGCAACTCTCAATCCTTCCAGGATATGAGCTCTCGCTTCCGCTTTACGCAATTCATAAGCAGTACGGCGTCTAATGACAACTTTTTGATGGTCGAGGTAATGCTCCAGGCATTGCTTAAGAGTTAAAACTTTCGGCTGGCCATCAACAAGTGCAAGCAGGTTGATGCCAAAAGATGTTTGTAGAGCAGTTTGTTTGTACAGATTGTTTAAGATGACATTTGCATTGGCGTCGCGTCTGATTTCAATGACAATTCTCATACCTGTACGATCTGACTCATCACGCAGATCTGTGATACCCTCTATCTTTTTGTCCCTTACGAGATCTGCAATTTTCTCAATTAATTTCGCCTTATTTACTTGGTAAGGTAACTCTGTAACGATAATTCTTTCTTTACCCGAAGATGTTTGTTCGATCTCAGCTTTTGCCCGGATCGTGATAGAGCCTCGGCCTGATTCGTATGCTTTCCGGATACCGCTGCGTCCCAAGATTTGACCCGCGGTCGGGAAATCAGGCCCTGGAATGACTTCCATAAGCTCTGGAATTGTAATGTCCGGATTCTCACTGACAGCAAGTACACCGTCAATGATTTCTCCCAGCTGGTGCGGAGGAATGTTTGTTGCCATACCTACCGCAATGCCGGCAGCACCGTTCACGAGCAGATTCGGGAACCTTGAAGGCATAACGACAGGTTCTCTTTCTGACCCGTCATAGTTATCCTGGTAATCGATTGTGTCTTTTGTGATGTCACGAAGAATCTCCATTGAGATTTTAGACATTCTTGCTTCTGTATAACGCATGGCCGCCGCTGAGTCTCCGTCAACAGAACCGAAGTTTCCGTGACCGTCAACGAGCATATAACGGTAGTTGAAATCCTGAGCCATTCTGACCATGGATTCATATACCGCTGAATCACCGTGCGGGTGGTATTTCCCGATAACTTCTCCAACGATACGCGCGGATTTTTTATAAGGTTTGTCACTTGTCATGCCCAAATCATTCATTGCGTATAAAATCCGTCTGTGAACCGGTTTTAAACCGTCACGAACATCTGGAAGAGCACGAGACACAATAACGCTCATTGCG
>NZ_JAVAXX010000005.1:0-83597 GCF_042709275.1 Bacillus sp. LR_5
ATGATGGAGTCCTGTTTGGTTAGGAAAATCAGGAGTTCTTTATCATCTTTTCTATGTTCTAAAATAAACTTAGCTGCTGTTTCTGTTTCTTTATATGTTTGTTGGTTTACATTCAATACATACATCTCCTAAAGTAGTAAGGGTGAAACAAAGCTACAGGATTTTTTTGTGATATCTTTCAGTTAGAATAAAATCTATAACTCCTTTCATTCGCATATATTCGGCTCTCTGTGCAAAGTGCAGAACAGTGTGTAATTGTCCTTTTCTAGATATATTTAAAAGCTTTATCAAATCAATAAGGATTTTCAAGAAAATAATTAATAAAAGAAAGTTAAAAATGTCTGGTATGTCAATGTAATTGATTTGTCCCGAAAATAAAGTAGTTGCATAGACGACAATTATACTTCCGCAAAACATCAAACTCATATAATGTGAAAGGGAAAATGGGCAAGTAGAAAAATATGCTTTTAATTGGCTTAGCACAGCATTATCTTTTGTATCTAAGTAGCCCAAAAGCTCTTTATCATTTTTACTAATTGTAAGAACATGATTCAATACAGCATTAAAATTCATTGAATCTTCATTATCAGAGGCAGTTGGTTTATTAGCCTGTATGTTTTGTTGATCCATTTTATATTTTTTATAAAGTATTGTATTAATTAACTTGTTTTTCTCATAGAATTCAGATTGTTGAATAAGGGAGGCTTTACCTTTATTTTTATTTCCTCTTTTTATGACTTTAGTATAAGTCATAAAGATACAAATGACTGTAAAAATAGAAAATGCTGCAGGTGAAATATCTGATAGAATAGGATTGGTGAAGACTTCTTTTGCTTGGATGAAAAGGAAAGAAGCTAAAGTCATAGATATAAACATGCATAAAACTGCTACTTTCACTAGAAACTGAAGCGGAAGGGAAGGTTCAGAATAATAGTGCTTCAACTGGTTGAGTGTAAGAGAATCTTGGCGAAAAAGATAATCTATTATCTCCTGTTGATTTTGCATCTGATCGATATCGTGAGCGATGTTTTTCGTTTTTTCAAAAATTATTTGATCATTTTTCATTATTGATAAACCTCCAAAAGACGATAAATAAACTAAAAAAACTGCATGAGCATATTTTAACTTATGTTCATGCAGTTTTGTATCGATGTTAGCTAGTATAGTAAGCAAAAATAGCCAGTAACATAGCAGATAGTGCGGTAGAATAAAAAATGGATGCCGTTAAGCATCCATATTACTTCCGTTCCCCATCAGCTTCGCTTTCGGTTTCAGCTCTGAAATGTAGAGGCCTAGAAGCGTAAGTGCACCTCCTAGAAGAGCGATCCATGTCATGTTTTCGTGCAGGATCAGGATGGAGGCTGTGATTGTGATGACCGGGACCATGTAAATATACGCGCTAGATTTTACGGCACCGAGCACACCGACTGAGTAATTCCATGTTGCGAAACACAGGGCGGAAGCACCGATGCCGAGGAAGAGCATGTTGAGTACATTTGAAGCGGATGAAAATCGGCTCAGGTCAAAATGGAAGTCGAACAAAAATAAAGGGGGAACCATAAACAACAAACCGTATAAAAACACTCTCTGTGTCAGCTCGATGATGTGATAATCGTAAGCGCTTAATTTTTTCATGAAAATCGAGTAGCCTCCGAACACGAGAGCGGCCCCGACTGCCATGATGTCTCCGAACGGATTCAGACGCAGTACGACATTGCCGTTGAACGTAATCAATAAAAGCCCGATCAGTGCTGCCCCAAATCCAATGAAAAAAGTCAGCCGCAGTTTTTCGCCTTCAAGCAGAAAATGGGCCAGCACCGCAGTGATCATCGGAATAACGGATACGATCATGCCGACATTGGATGCATATGTATAGGTGAGAGCTATATTTTCTAATAGAAAGTATAAGGTTACGCCAAATAAACCTGCCCCGGCAAATAACAGCTCCTGCCGCCAATTTTTGAACGGAATTATTTTGGGACGTACGAGAATAAGCGCAATAAAGCCAATCAAAAACCGATAAAATAATATTTCCATTGGAGTGAAGTCATCCAGAAGAACCTTTGTCGAAATAAAGGTCGTCCCCCAAATCAGAATGGTCACAATGGCTGCGATATGCCCGGAAGTTTCTCTTTGTATGCTCATCTTTGAAGCTCCTTTTCAAAAATCTTCATGTATTGCTTCGGTGTCAGCCCCACCTGCCGTTTGAAAAACTTTGTCATATGGCTCTGATCGCTGAATCCTGTCTGAAATGCCGCATCAATCGGTCTAACCCCTTGTTCCAGAAGTTTTTTCGCTTGATTAATCCGGATTGTCTCCAGGTAGCTATTAGGGGTAATTCCTTTTTGTTTTGTAAATGAACGCAATAAATGATACTTGCTCCAGCCTGTTAGTTCACTCAAATCGTTGAGCGTAACGTTCTCGGCATAATGCTCTTCTAAAAATTCGCAAACCATTTTGACTTCGTCGGACGGTTCGGGAATGCTGCTGAGGAATGTGACGTCAGAATAATGGCGGATCAGCTCTTCAAGAAGATGAAGAAACAGCTCCTCTTTGCGCAAAGCCTGTTTTTCCTTGGATATCAAAATATGCAATTCCTGCAGGCTGGTTGTCAGCTCGTGGCGGAATAACACATGCTCGGAGAAATATGGGAGATGCCCGGCACCAGTAATCTCTTTCACCGCCTTCTCCATGACCTCCGGCATCACATTGATACACCGATAATCAAGCGTCCGCCCGTCAATCTGCTCACAGCTATGCGTGTCACGGGGGTTAAAGAGGAGAAGATCACCTGGATTGATGATATATTCTTGATCCTGACAGGCCAGATACCGCTGTCCTTTTTCAATAAAGCCAATCA
Source organism: Bacillus sp. LR_5 (assembly GCF_042709275.1). Lineage (NCBI taxonomy): Bacteria > Bacillati > Bacillota > Bacilli > Caryophanales > Bacillaceae > Bacillus > Bacillus sp. LR_5. The sequence goes on from NZ_JAVAXX010000005.1 coordinate 2,861, forward strand.
CATAATAATCGTGAAAGTGATTCGGGAATTTTTGCATAATCCCTTTGAAACGGTAGGCTTCTATATTAAGGTGCGGATCAAGCTGCAGTGTTCGGGTTTCGTTTTGCATGGGATGCCTCCTGTCGGTGTGGTGTCTTGGGTTAAGTGTAGCATGATTTTTGGGGATTTCTTGTATGATGTTGCTGTTTGGAATAGAGAAAGCAGACCGTTATTGGTCTACTTTCGTTTAAGAATTTAAAAAATTTCATTCTTCAATAATAATTTTATCTATTTTAATAAAAATTTATTTTTCGAATATTTCAGTTATAATGGTTGGGAAACAGATAGGAGGGGCAAAGATGTATCAATCAAAGAAGGTTTTGTTGTTAGGTTCAGGTGAGTTAGGAAAAGAGGTAGTGATTGAAGCCCAGCGTCTTGGGGTACAGACGGTGGCAGTTGACAGTTACGAGCATGCTCCGGCGATGCAGGTCGCGCATAACAGTTATGTCGTTGATATGCTGGACCGCGAGCAGATCAGAACCATCATTGAGAAAGAAAAGCCGGATTTGATTGTGCCTGAGGTTGAGGCGATTGCGACAGATGAATTGCTGAAGCTTGAAGAGGAAGGATTTCACGTCATCCCGAATGCGCGTGCGGCAAAGCTGACGATGGATCGGGAAGGCATCAGACGGCTTGCGGCGGAAACGCTCGGACTTGCGACGGCTGGCTATGAATTTGCGAATACATATGATGAATTTGTACAAGCGGCAGCTCAGATTGGTTTTCCTTGTGTCGTTAAACCATTGATGAGTTCTTCTGGAAAAGGCCAAAGCGTGTGCCGCTCTGAAGCGGATTTAGAGAGCTGCTGGGAGACGGCGATGGAAGGCGGACGTGTGAAAAACGGACGCGTAATCGTTGAGGAGTTTATCCCATTCGAATCAGAAATTACGCTCTTAACCGTACGTGCGGTGAATGGCACGACATTTTGCGAGCCGATCGGTCATGTGCAAAAGGACGGAGACTATATCGAATCTTGGCAGCCGCATCATATGACGGAGCAGCAAATGGAAGAAGCCAAGCATATTGCAAAAACCATTACCGATGAGCTTGGCGGGTACGGCCTGTTTGGCGTGGAACTGTTCCTTGCGAAGGATAAAGTGTATTTCAGTGAGGTGTCTCCTCGTCCGCATGATACGGGTCTTGTCACGTTGGTGACGCAAAATTTGTCGGAATTCGCGCTGCATGTCCGGGCGATTCTCGGCTTTCCGGTTACAGAAATCACACAGCTATCTCCTGGCGCCAGCCGGCCCCTTAAAGCACCTGTAGAATCAGCGGATTACACTGTAGAAGGACTGGAACATGCACTGGCAGAGCCGAAGACACAAGTTCGCGTCTTTGGTAAACCGATAACGAAAGCCGGACGCCGTATGGCGGTTGCGCTTTCTGCGGCGGATACAGTTGAAACAGCAAGAGAGAATGCAAAGAAAGCATTGGATCAGCTATCTATAAAATAGAGTTTAAGTGGGCCTTGCCTTGACAAGGCCTGTTTTTTTCATTCCCGATAAAAGTTTTATCATAAGAATCGGAAACGTGATTATAATGTAAAAGTCTTCCATCGGTTGAGGTGGTTGACACAAAAGGAGGGAGATGACAAAATGAAATTAGTTCCAACATTCAGAAAACGATGGTTCTCTTACTTAACGGTTTTGTGCTTGGCATTGGCAGCGGCGGTATCTTTTGGCGTACCGGCAAAAGCGGCAGAGAACCCGCAAATTTCTGTATCGAATGCCGGTAAAGAAGCTGATGCCACGAAAAACCAAACGTCAAAAGAAGAACAGGTTTCCGCCCCTTATGAGGGAACCGGGAAAACAAGTAAATCGCTTTACGGCCAAACGGAACAGGAAAAAAACATTCAAACCTTACAGCCTTCAAGTATCATCGGAACCGATGAACGCACCAGAATCTCCAGTACAACGTCTTTTCCTTATAGAGCAACTGTTCAACTGTCAATCAAGTATCCCAACACCTCAAGCACTTATGGATGCACCGGATTTTTAGTCAATCCGAATACAGTCGTAACGGCTGGACATTGTGTGTACAGCCAGGATCATGGATGGGCTTCGTCGATAACCGCTGCACCAGGGCGCAATGATTCCTCATATCCTTACGGAACTTATTCAGGCACGATGTTTTACTCCGTCAAAGGATGGACGGAAAGCAAAAACACCAATTATGATTACGGAGCTGTTAAATTAAACGGTTCTCCGGGAAACACGGTTGGCTGGTACGGCTATAGGACAACAAACAGCAGCAGTCCCGTGGGCCTTTCCTCGTCAGTGACAGGATACCCGTGTGACAAGGTATTTGGCACGATGTGGTCTGATACAAAGCCGATTCGCTCTGCTGAAACGTATAAGCTGACCTATACAACCGATACGTACGGCTGCCAAAGCGGCTCGCCTGTGTATCGAAACTACAGTGATACAGGGCAGACAGCTATTGCGATTCACACGAACGGGGGATCGTCATATAACTTGGGAACAAGGGTGACGAACGATGTATTCAACAATATTCAATATTGGGCAAATCAATAAATACAGCAAACTAGCTATTTTCATGTCTATTTTGTTTTTATGCGGATGCAGTTCACAGACGCATTCTGCTCAGAAAGAAACGGCTATTCCTGTCACTCTTCATGTGGAGGATGCCAAGGGGCTGCCCGTCGAAGCGGTTCAAGTGACGATTGTCAAAGCACCGGCCTCAGACCAGGAGCCGAGTACAGAGATTGGCGAGATACTCGGTAAAACAGACAAAAACGGAGACATCAAATGGGATACAGGCAAAAAAGGTGACTACTCAGTCGCATTGACGAAGGGTGAAACATCAGTAACCCATCACATCTCAATAACAGAGGATAAAAAAGATAAGATCATTCCTTTAGTTTTCAAAGAATAGGCGGTTTTCCTGATTTTAAGGGAAATTGCCTTTTTTTATTTTTACAGGAAGACAAGATATATACTGGAAATTTATAATATGAGATAATAAGAAATAGGTATTTTTTCTTACGAGACAAAAGGGGCATTATCCTTTATTTTATATCAATCAAACCCGGAGGAAAAAGAAGAAGATGACACAAGATTCGATGCAGCTTGCCGCGGCTGAAAGCGGTCTTCGCTTTTACCAGGCATATGATCAAAGCCTTTCTTTGTGGCCGATTGAGTCGGAAGCATTCTATGTTTCTACTCGTTTTGGAAAAACACATATGATTGCAAGTGGGCCAAAGGACGCACCTTCGCTTATTTTGCTTCATGGGGGCCTCTTCAGCTCTGCTATGTGGTATCCGAATATCGCGGAGTGGAGCAGTCAATATCGTACATATGCGGTCGATATAATAGGAGACAAAAATAAAAGTATCCCATCAGCTGCTTTGGATACGAGAGCTGATTGCGCAGAATGGCTGAAAGACGTCTTTGATTCTCTTAGACTTGAGACGGCACACCTGGCAGGCCTTTCGCTTGGCGGATCCCATATCGTGAATTTCTTGCTCCAAGCGCCTGAAAGAGTAGAGCGGGCGGTTGTTATGAGTCCCGCTGAAGCATTTATTTCATTTCATCCGGATGTCTATAAATACGCTGCAGGGCTTACGGGATCAAGAGGAGCTAATGCATATATTAAGTGGATTACCGATAGCCGTTATGATCTGCATCCTGTGCTGCAAAGACAAATTGTAACGGGCGTGGAATGGCAGGATGAACAAAGAAGCCTGAAGCCGACAGCAAATGGCTTTCCGTACGTGTTCACAGACCGGGAATTAAAATCGATAACGGTCCCGATACTTCTGATGTTCGGTGAGTACGAGGTCATGTACCATCAGCAAATGGCTTTAGAACGGGCTTCAGTATTGGTGCCGGGAATTCAGGCTGAAATCGTGAAGAACGCCGGACATCTGTTATCTCTGGAGCAGCCAGAGTACGTCAATCAACGCGTCTTGTCCTTTTTAAGCGGGGAATAATATAGTAAGAAACATGAAAAGATTGGCATTCATTGTTCAAAAGGTAACAAATGTTGTATAATAATAGAATTTGAGTGCTGCTTTTTTGGGGGCATTCTATGTTATCATGCTTAGTAGAGAAAATTTTTCCTGTAACGCTATTCGATCCATATCGTCGAATGAGATAGATGGTTTTACAATTGGAGGTTTGGTTACACTGTGAATTATATCCCCTGTATGATTACGATAGGAAACTTTACTTGCGGACTGCTGGCGATTCATTCCTTGTTATATCACAACATTCATTCAGCAGTGCTTTTCATTTTTACCGGCATGTTTCTCGATTTCTTTGACGGGATGGCAGCACGTAAGCTGAATGCCGTTTCTGATATGGGAAAAGAACTGGATTCATTTGCTGATCTGGTGACATTTGGTGTGGCTCCTTCTATGCTTGCATACAGTGTCTCATTATACGCCCTTCCGTTTATCGGGATTTTATGCGCATTGACGTACAGCATTTGCGGAATGCTTCGCCTCTCTAAATTTAACATTGAGCAAAGCAAGCTCCCGACCTTTATCGGAATGCCGATTCCATTTGCGGGCATGTGTCTCGTGATTCTAAGCTTTGTCTATAACCCGATCCTGCTGGCAATCGGCACTTGCGGACTTTCATATTTAATGGTGAGTAAAATAAAATTCCCTCACTTTAAAAAACATGCGGCAGAAAACCTGGAGTCTGAGAGATGGAATTAGTTCAGCAGCTCATAGCGGATTACGGTTATATCGCTATTTTTTTGATGCTGGTTCTAGGGATTGTTGGACTGCCGATTCCAGATGAAGTAATGATGACCGTTGTTGGTTACTTCACGCATACTGACGTGCTGAATTATGAGCTTTCGGTTTTGATCAGCTTTGTCGGGGCTTTGTTAGGTATGCTGATCAGCTACATGATCGGCAGAAAAGCCGGGCGCCCGTTTATCGACAAGTACGGCAAGTGGGTCGGATTAAAAGAAAAGAGAATGATGAAAGTAGAAAAATGGATGAATAAATACGGCCCATATTCTCTTATATTTGGTTATTTCATTCCCGGCGTCAGACATGTAACGTGTTATTTTTCGGGAATCGGCAAAATGAACTTAAAAACGTATATTACGTTTGCGGCAATCGGCGCCTTTTTATGGTGCTTTATTTTTATTACAATCGGAAGGGTTATAGGGATTATTCATGTTTAATACGGCTGTAAAGATTCTGTATCGATCATTGATAGAGCTGACGAATCATCGTCTGTCATCCTATCTGATTAAAGGATTTTGCGAGTCTAAAATCAGCAAACCGGTCATTCCGCTTTTCTCAAAACATTTTCGGCTGAATTGGGATGATGTGGACGGTACGGCCGCTGATTACGGTTCGCTGTCCGAATTGTTCATTCGACAGATTAATCTGGAGCGCCGCCCGGTGTCAAAAGAGGCTCATGCGGTAGTCAGCCCTGTTGACGGGGTGGTTCAGACAGTGGGAAAAATCAACCCGAATCAAACCTTTACGGTAAAGGGAAAAGATTACTCATTCGCTGAGCTGACCGGCTGTAAAAGCGCAGACCATCAATACAACGGCGGATACTTTGTGGTGCTGTATTTAAGCCCGCGGCATTACCACCGTTTCCATTCCCCGATCAGCTGTAGGTACCAAAAGCTGGCCGAGCTTGGAAATCGCTCATATCCGGTAAATCAATTAGGGTTAAAATACGGAAAAGATGTGCTGTCGAAAAATTACCGGTTTGTGTACGAGCTGAATGGCGGTACTCGAAATGTCCTGATGATTCCTGTCGGCGCGATGAATATTAATTCTATCGTACAGACGAGTACACGGGACGAGCTGGAGATCGGCGAGGAGCTTGGATACTTTTCATTCGGCTCAACCGTCATTTTGATTTTTGAAAAAGACGCGTTCCAGCCGTCCGCCAATTTAACAGAAGGCCAGGAAGTCCAAGTCGGAGAACTGATAGGTTACGAAGAATAAAAAGAGGAGCTTGCATAAACTGCAGCGCCTCTTTTTTTGAAGAAAGGTGAAACTCATGGAGAAACAAATCATCAGCTGGATCACAGATTATCAGAACACCGGAGATGAAGCCGTCCTGTGGCAAGTGCGGGAAGCGTGCTGGCCAATTGTTGAAGCGGTTCTGCAAGAAAAGGCAACAGATGAAGAGCAAGCGAGTGATTTGCGCGAGAAAGGAATCGAGCGTTTTCCGTTCATCATCAGCAAATACCAAGCGGATGTGCAGCTTCCGGTTGAAACATTTTTACGAAATACGTATCGGTTTTACTTTCATCAGGTGATGAGAGGATCCAGCTAAAGCTTCTTTCAATAGAGAAGCTTTTTTTGTTGGTGAAAAAAGGAAACTTTTTCTGTATCAATCTCGTAACTACTAGAGAACTTTGCAGAAAAGGAGAGATAGAATTGAAACAAATGATAGTGAAAACGGCTCTGCCGCTGCTGATTGTCTGTCTGGTGTTTACTTCTTTTTCAGCCTCCGCCCGAGCTGCTTCTGAAGAAAAACATTGGAATCGCTGGATTGAACGACATGCACATCCGCTGGATGCTTCCGATGCTTCAAACAAAGACCTTCGATTTTTGAAGAAGGTGCTGAAAGGAAAACGAATCGTTCAGTTAGGAGAAACTACACATGGCGCTGGCGAAATCAATGCAACAAAGGTCAGAATGATCAAATACCTCCACGAAGAACTGGGATACGATGTATTGGCCTTTGAGTCTGGCTTTCCTGATACAAATGCATCCTACCTTAACATGGATCAATTAACCTCTAAGGGCACGATGAAAAACTCCATTTACGCCGTTTGGCACACAGAAGATGTCGTTGAACTGTTTGATTACATGAAAGAGCAAAAAGAGAAAGGCGATCCGCTTATCCTTACTGGATTTGATATTCAAAGCATGAAGAATTCATTCAATGATGCTGCAAACCAATGGGTAAAAGCGGTGGACCCTGAAAAAGCAGAGCTGCTCTCCCAATCAGAAAATGACTTTTCAACATTGGTGACTAACAGCAACACGTTTGATGAATTTACGCAAAAGAAAGAAGCGCTTGTGAAAAACTATCAGGAGCTGATCAAGTTCGCTGAAACACATGCTTCAGAGTTAAAAGCCCACCTCCCGAAAGAGCCGAAAGCTTATGAGATGTTTATGCATTCCCTTCAGCTGAGAATTGACGTAATGGAAATGTATATGCTGGAAGAAATGAAAGAAAAACTAGAGGATTATCCGGAGAATATTGAGGATTTTTCATTTTTTATGAGAGACCGCATGATGGCTGAACAATTTCAGTGGGTTGCGGAAACCCTTTATCCGAAAAAGAAGATCATTGTCTGGGGCCACAATTACCATCTTCGCAAACAGAATACCAAAATGATAAAGGACTGGATACAGCTAAACGGCCCTAACATGGGGGATTATTTGCCGGAGCGGCTGAAAAAACAAACATATACGATTGGCATTTATGCTTACTCAGGTACGAGTCTGGATAGCTCCGATAATAAGACGGTTACGCCGGTCACAAGCCCGCCGCCGTCTGGAAGTCTCGAAGCTTTGTTGAAAACTGCGGACCATCCAGCTGTCTTTGTTGATTTTCTCCATACAAAAAACAAGAAAGGCACTTCGTGGATGTATACCCCGCGGACAGCATTGTATTGGGGGTTCATGGAGGAGCAGATGATCCTAAAGGAACAATATGACGGTGTCATTTGGCTGGAGCATATCACGCCATCAGTCATTATCAAGTGAGCAGTGTCCTCCTGTTATACTACAGGGGTCAGTTCAACTTATTATCTGATAGTTTTCAGATAACTACTTTAGTTAGTAAGTTAATGGAAAATACCGTTGGTTATTAATAAATCCTTACGCCGCGTGGGTTTGTAAGAGCTTGGATATTTTTATCAGTCTGTGCGGATATGTTCATCTTTGCGGCATTTTCCTGTATGATATAGTAAGAGTGTGCATAGCAACTAACTATAATTGAACAGGGTGTTTAAATCATGGAAAAACAATACAGAGTTTTACTTTACTATAAATATGTTCCGATTGAAGATCCAGAGGCGTTTAGAGAGCAGCATCTGGCTTTTTGTAAGGAGCTTGGTTTGTTAGGCCGTATCCTTGTTTCTTCTGAAGGAATTAACGGTACGGTATCAGGTACGGTTGAGCAGACTGAAAAATATATGGAAACAATGAAAGCTGACCCTCGTTTTGCGGACATGGTATTTAAAATTGATGAAGCAGAAGACCATGCGTTCAAAAAAATCTTTGTCCGTCATAAAAAAGAGCTTGTAACGCTTCGTCTTGAAGATGATGTGGATCCGAACGAAACAACAGGTCAGCATTTGAAGCCTGCAGAATTTTATGAGAAAATGCAGGATCCAAACACAATTGTAATCGACGCGCGTAATGATTACGAGTATGATCTTGGCCATTTCAGAGGAGCAGTCCGTCCTGACATCGAGGCCTTCCGTGAATTGCCTGAATGGATCGAAGAACATAAAGATATGCTTGAAGGCAAACAGATTTTAACGTACTGCACGGGCGGCGTGCGCTGTGAAAAATTCTCAGGCTGGCTGGTGAAGCAAGGCTTTGAAGATGTAGCACAGCTTGACGGCGGAATCGTGACATACGGAAAAGATCCTGAGGTGCAAGGCAAGCTGTGGGACGGCCAGTGCTATGTCTTTGATGAAAGAATCAGCGTGCCTGTCAACCGTGTCGAGCATGTGATTGTCGGAAAAGACTACTTTACAGGTGAACCGTGTGAGCGTTATGTGAACTGCGCAAATCCATCTTGCAACAAAAAAATGATATGCACACCGGAAAATGAGTATAAATATATGCGCAGCTGCAGCCACGAATGCCGCACGAACCCAAGAAACCTGTATGTTTCAGAGCACAATATGACAGAAGAAGAAGTGAACGCAAGACTGGCAGCGATTGAAAAAGAAGAGCACGCTGCTGCTGAATAATCGAAAGAACACCTCGGGAATGAGGTGTTCTTTTTTTTATACGCTTTCGGTTTGTCCGTTTGCAGAGGCCCATTCTTTTTCGCGGAAGGCCTTTTCCCATTTTGACACCACGATGCAGGCCATCGCATGCCCCGGTACGTTCACGCCCGTTCTCGCCATGTCCATGACACGGTCAACGCCCGCAATAATGGCGACGCCTTCAGCAGGAAGCCCTACAGCATTGGCTGTTGCCAGAAGAACAACAAGCGAGCCGGACGGAACAGCTGCAATGCCTTTACTTGTCATGACAAGCACAAGCATCATCAGCAGCTGCTGAGACAATGTCATGTCTACATGAAAGGCCTGCGCCAGAAAAATACAGGAAACCGATAAATATAAGCTGGAGCCGTCACAGTTCAGTGACAAGCCGGAGGGAACGACAAATGATACCACTCGTTTCGGGCAGCCGTATTTCTCCATTCTGTCCATCAGCTGGGGGAGAATGGTTTCGGTGCTGGTGGTGGAAAACGCGATCAAAAACAGATCCCATATCATTTTTAACACTTCGAAATACTTAATATGAAAGATGAGACCGACAAGCGGAAAGAGGACAAAGAGGATCAGGAACAGACCAAGGAATACCGTGCCAACCAGTTTAAACATAGGGAGGAGGAGTTCGATGCCATATTGGCCTACAGAGGCTGCCATCAGGGCTAACACGCCAATAGGAGCAGTCACCATAACGATTTGCGTGAGTTTGAACATAATTTGAGCGGTGGATTCAAAGAAATTCATCACTGGTTCAGAGGCTTTGCCAATGCCGGCCGCGGCGACACCAAACAAAATCGCAAAGAAAATAACGGCAAGCAAATCATTTCTGGCCATGACATCAATAATGTTTGTAGGAATAATATCGAGGATCATTTGTTTGAAATTAACAACTTTGTCTGTGTAGCCGGAAAGTTCATTGATATCTTTTTTCGCCAAATGGGAGAGGTCAAGCCCGACACCCGGTTTTAAGACATTCGCTAATACAAGTCCAAGCCCCAATACCAATGTGGTAATCACTTCAAACCAAATGATCGTCTTGATGCCGAGACTGCCCATTTTTTTCATGCTTCCGCTTCCTGCAGCTCCGATGACAATGGTAGAAAACACAATCGGCACGACAATCATTTTAATTAAACGAATAAACCCATCTCCGACAGGCCTCAGCGCCATCCCGAAATCAGGAAAAAAATGGCCGACCACTGCGCCAATAGCCAAAGCGATTAAAATTTGGAACGCGATCAATTTTCTCAAATGAATCCCCCTTTTCATGATGATAGGATGAGGCATATTCATATCATTCGTAAATCAAATGAAAACACCTTATTTCAAATTTTATTTTGATAGCGCTTTCATTATGTTGGCGAAAAAGTCCCCCGCATCAGGGGGGACTTTCTTACTTCATTTGAATGTGCTTCATATCTTCTTCAGATACATTTGTGAAAATAACCGGTGTCACAGCGGATGCGGCATGCTGCTTGATGTAATCGAGATCAAATGTAAGAAGCAGTTCGCCTTGTTTGACGGCTTGTCCGCTCGTCACATGTGCTTCAAAGCCTTCCCCGCTCAATTTGACGGTATCAATGCCGACATGAATCAGAATTTCGGTGCCTCCGGCGCTCATAAAGCCGATGGCGTGCTTCGTCGGGAAAATGGAGACGATTTCGCCGTCCGCAGGGGCGACGACTTTTCCTTCTGATGGATCAATCGCAAACCCCTCGCCCATCATTTTTTCTGAAAAGACTTGATCAGGCACGTCTGTCAGAGAGACCGTTTCTCCCTTGAGCGGATAAATAAAGGTCTCACCGGAAGCAGGCTTCTGCTGTTTATCAGTCTCTGTTTCAAGCGTGGCGGCGGTGTCGGGGACGCCTCCGGCAATGATCGTTTTGATGTCGTCTTTTAAGGCATCGGATTTTGTTCCGAATATCGCCTGGAAGTTGTTGTTGACTTCCAGCACACCTACTGCACCAAGCCGTTTTAATTCATCCTTGCTGACTTGGCTCGGCTGATGAACGGTCACACGAAGTCTTGTAATACACGCATCCAGGTTGGCGATATTTTGCTGTCCGCCCAAGGCCTGCAGCACGTGAAAGGCAAGCTGGTCTTTTGCGACAGGAGCTTTTGCCTCAGTCTGATCGGCTTCATCTGTTTCACGGCCGGGTGTTTTCAAGTTCCATTTCAAAATCGCAAATCGGAACAAATAATAATAAATGAATGCAAACACGATCCCGACAGGAATGACAACCCAGCCGTTTGTCGACAGCCCGTAGTTCAAGACGTAGTCAATGCCGCCGCCTGAGAACGTATAGCCGTGGCGGACATGGAATAAATCACAAACGACAAAGATGACGCCGGCGAGAATAGAGTTAATTAAATAAAGCACGGGCGCAACGAACAAGAAAGAAAACTCAACCGGCTCTGTAATGCCTGTCAGCATAGATGTGAGCGCCGCAGAAATCATCACGCCGGAGATCATTTTCTTCTTTGCTGGACGCGCGGTATGGATAATGGCAAGAGCAATTGCCGGCAGACAGAAAATCATGTAAGGGAAATCTCCCATCATAAAGCGCCCAGCTGTCGGGTCTCCTGCGAAAAACCTTGTCAGGTCGCCGGTTACGGTGCTGCCTGTTGTCGGGTCTGTGTATTCTCCCATCATAAAATAGAAAGGTGTATAAAAAATATGATGCAGGCCAAAAGGAATCAGCAAACGATAGATCGTTGCATAGAAGAACAGACCGACCGTTGAATCGGCAATTAAGCTGCTGGCAGCGTTAATTCCGTTTTGGATCAGCGGCCAAACAAATGAGAAAATCACGCCGATTACCAATGAACTGATGGAAGTAATAATCGGGACAAACCGTTTGCCTGAGAAAAATCCAAGGACCGGATGCAGCTCGATGGATGAAAAACGCTTATATAAATATGCGGCAAGAAGCCCGATGATGATGCCTCCGAATACCCCCATATCAATGAGGTGCTCAGCTCCTTCATACGGAGGCTGAAGGCCGAGTAATTTTCCCATGTTGTCGAGGGTGACGGTCAAAATTAAATATCCGATGACAGCGGCAAGTCCGGCTACACCTTCGCCGCCGGCTAAACCGATCGCGACCCCCACGGCGAAAATCAGCGGCAGGTTATCGAATACAACGCCGCCGGCATCCTTTATAATAGGGATGTTCAGTAAATCCTTGTCACCGAAACGGAGCAAAAGACCGGCTGCCGGCAGGACGGCAACCGGAGTCATCAACGCGCGGCCAAGCTGCTGCAGAATTTGAAATGCCTTTTTAAACATGACAGTCTCCTTTATGAGTATGATGCTTTCTTTAGTTTTTGAGCTGCTTTTTGATCGGCGATAACGGTTACATGATTGTGTTTTTGAAGAATTGAGGCCGGTACATCTGTCGTGACAGGGCCTTCAGCCATCTTTTGAATGGCGTCTGCTTTTTCCTCGCCGCTGGCTAAAAGCACAATATGTTTGCTGAATTCCATGATGGTTTTAATGCCCATAGAAATCGCGAGTCTCGGCACCAGCACAGGATCACCGCCGAAGAATCTGGCATTTGCCTGTATCGTGCTTTCTGACAGCTTCACAACTCGTGTCCGATCCTCAAAATCAGATCCCGGTTCATTAAAACCGATGTGGCCATTGGCGCCGATGCCGAGAATTTGAACATCAATGCCTCCCGCCCGACGAATGAGATCCTCGTATACTTTGCATTCAGCCTCAAGCTGCGGATTGTCTCCTTGCGGGATATGGATATGGCCAGGCTGCATATTAATATGCTGAAAAAGATGCTCATGCATAAAATGGTTATAACTTTGCGGATGAGATGGAGAGAGACCAGCGTATTCATCCAAATTAAATGTAGTAACCTTTGAAAAATCGATTTCACCTGACTGATAGTCTGAAATCAGCTGCTTGTATAAGCCGACCGGCGTGCTTCCTGTTGCCAGGCCGAGAACGGCATCTTTCTTAGCCTGTACCTGTTCTTTAATAATGTTAGCGCTTAACTTACAGAGTTCTTCATAGTGCTCGGCGATCAGAATCTTCATGTGACACCCCCTCAAAGAGATAGACAAGCACCATATTTGTTATGATCAATTTATGATACTTGTCATTACGAATTTAGCACCACCGTTATCAAACTGTCAATATTAATTTCTGAAAATTTGTTATAAAAAAAGGATACAAATCTTTCATATTGGGCTGGCAAATGGTATTATGGTCTCAATCAAAAAGAACGGTTTGCATACAGAATGGGGAGAATGAAATGACAGCTTTATATTCTGTTATCAAGTTTAAAATCATTGAATTAATTAAGTCGGGCAAGTATCAGGCGAATGATCAGCTGCCGACGGAGAGCGAATTTTGCGAACAATATGATGTCAGCAGAACAACTGTGAGACTGGCCCTGCAGCAGCTTGAGCTTGAGGGATATATTAAGAGAATTCAAGGAAAAGGAACATTTGTATCGGCAGCAAAAATACAAACGCCGATTCCGCATAAGATTACGAGCTTTGCAGAACAAATGAGGGGCCTGCGTTCTGAGTCAAAAGTGCTTGAGCTTGTGGTGATCCCGGCTGATCACTCCATTGCCGAGCTTTTGAAAATGAAAGAGAATGACCCTGTTAACAAGCTTGTCAGGGTCAGATACGCCGAGGGGGAGCCCTTGCAATATCATACCTCATATATTCCCTGGAAGGCTGCACCGGGGCTGGCACAGGAGGAATGCACCGGCTCGCTGTTTGAATTGTTAAGGACAAAATACAATATTGAAATCAGCAGAGGCACGGAATCAATCGAGCCAATTCTAACCGATGAAACGATCAGCGGCCACTTGTTAACCAATGTCGGAGCGCCTGCGTTTTTATCAGAATCCCTTACCTATGATAAAAATGAAGAAGTGGTGGAATATGCGCAAATTATTACGCGGGGAGACCGAACGAAATTCACCGTAGAACAGTCATATCATTCATAAAGTGATGCGTGATCAGAAAGGAATGGTGGTTCTATGTTTCTATTGATAAATGGAAAGGCGCTGTGGGGGGCTGTGATTGCTGCATTCATCCTTTCAATCGTGTTTTACCCTTTTCTTCCGGCTGAGATGCCGATTCATTATGATGGAACGAACAGTCCGGATCGGACGGTTAACAAGCTGGTGGGGACTATGATGCTGCCTGTTTTGATGGTGGTGTTTGCATGGGCGCGGAAGATCAATTGGCAGTTTGTGTTCGCAGTGTATATTTTGCTGATTTGCCATATCGTCGTCCTGTATTTAGCAGTCTAAATTCAGACAGCCGGAATGAATCTGGCTGTTTTTCTTTAATTTCAGCTTCATCTGACAATGAATGTGGTGTATAATAGCTGATGATCCTAAAGAATATTCTGAAATTTATAGGTGTGGAGCGGCGTATGATAAAAGGAGAAGCTGTATACTTTTTGCAGCTTTAAAAAGACTGAATATTTAAACAATTATATTGTGAAAGGTGTGCTGATCAGATTGAATAAGCTTATCGAACGAGAAAAAATTGCATTCCATAAGGAAAAGCCCGACCCGTCATCCTTGGAATTCGGGAAATATTTTACAGATTATATGTTTGTGATGGATTATGAAGAGGGAATAGGCTGGCACCACCCGAGAATTGCACCGTACGCGCCGCTTACACTTGATCCGTCTTCATCTGTTTTTCATTACGGCCAGGCCGTCTTTGAAGGATTAAAAGCGTACAGAACAGAAGATGGCAGAGTGCTGCTGTTCCGGCCGGATCAAAATATCAAAAGGCTGAACAGATCGTGTGAACGCATGAGTATGCCACCTTTAGATGAAGAGCTGGTGCTTGAGGCATTGACGCAATTAGTTGAGCTGGAGAAAGATTGGGTTCCAAAGGAAAAGGGAACGTCACTGTATATTCGTCCGTTTGTCATTGCCACAGAACCGAGTCTCGGTGTGAAGGCATCCAAAAGCTATACATTTATGATCGTGCTTTCTCCTGTCGGCTCCTACTATGGCGATCAGCTGAAGCCGGTTAGAATCTACGTCGAAGATGAGTACGTGCGGGCGGTGAACGGCGGAGTCGGAAGTGCAAAAACGTCCGGAAATTACGCGGCCAGCCTTCAGGCGCAGCGGAAAGCGAATGAGCTGGGCTATGACCAGGTGCTGTGGCTGGACGCCATTGAAAAGAAATACGTGGAAGAAGTAGGGAGCATGAACATCTTTTTCGTCATTAACGGTGAAGCTGTCACACCGGCTTTAAGCGGAAGTATTTTAAGCGGAATTACACGTGCGTCTGCGATTGAACTGATTCGCAGCTGGGGCATTCCGGTACGAGAAGAGAGAGTTTCAATTGATGAGATTTATGCGGCTTCTGCACGCGGGGAATTGACAGAGGTCTTCGGCACGGGCACGGCAGCAGTCGTTACGCCTGTCGGTGAACTCAATATTCATGGAAAAACGGTGATTGTAGGCGACGGGCAAATCGGGGATATCTCGAAAAAGCTGTATGAAACGATAACAAATATTCAGCTTGGTAAAGTAAAAGGGCCGTTCAACTGGACGGTGGAAGTTTGAAGATCGAAAAAGAACCTGCTCGGAGGCAGGTTCTTTTTATTTTGAATGAGTGATATCAGCAGTCGGCTGGCTTTTGCGGTTTTTCGCATAATACACTGCATAACAGATGGCCATAAACGGAATGCCGCAATACAGTGCGATTCTTTGATTCGGATCAAAGACTATGCCGATGACGGAAGCCAGGCATAACAGGAACGCGGCAATCGGCACGAACGGATACAAAGGGGTCCGGTATGTCAAATCGGCGACCTTGTTTCCCGCTTCGACATAACGTTTTCTGAACATGAATTGAGAAGCGGCGATTCCCATCCACACGACAACGACAGCAAAACCGGAAATCGACACGAGCACAACGTATACGGTGTCTGGCGCGATTACGCTGGATAGCAATGACAGAATGCCGCCGATCATACTGAATACCAGCGCGTTAAACGGGGTTCCTTTTGACGTCAGCTTTGAAAATGTCGGATGAAGCGTTTTTTCTTTTGATAAAGACCACAGCATCCGGGAAGAAGCGTAAAGACCGGAATTAGCAGCTGACAGGATTGCTGTTAGGATGACAAAGTTCATGATATCGGCTGCATACGGGACACCGACTCTGTCAAAGACAGCGACAAACGGGCTTTTGATAACGCCTGCATCTTGAATCGGAATCAGCCCTGACAGCACAAAAATCGTTCCGACAAAAAAGAGTGAAAGACGCCAGACCGTTGTTTTAATCGCTTTTGGTATCGTCTTGTCGGGATCAACGCTTTCTCCGGCTGCGATTCCGATCAGTTCAGTTCCCGAGAAGGCAAAATTGACGGACAGCATTGTCATCAAAATCGGGACAAATCCATTTGGAAAGAGCCCGCCTTCCGCTGTGAAGTTGGACAGCATCGGAGCGGCTTCTCCGCCTTGAATCGGGATGATGCCGAACATGGCAGAGCCGCCTAAAAGAATAAACAATATAATGGCTAATACTTTAATGCTGGAAAACCAAAATTCTGATTCAGCGAAAAACTTGACTGAAAATGCGTTCAGCAAGAAAATGAACAGCGCGAAGACGGCACTCCACATCCAAACAGACGTATGGGGGAACCAGGGCTGCATTAACAGGCCGGCTGCAGTGAATTCTGATCCCAATGCCACGGTCCATGTCAGCCAGTACAGCCAAGCGACCGTAAACCCTGTGCCCGGACCTATGTATTTGGCTGCATAGGTGTGAAAGGCGCCCGTGACAGGCATGGCCACTGACAGCTCACCGAGGCACAGCATGACCAAATAGACGATTCCGGCGCCGACTAAGTAGGCGAGTATCGTTCCCGCCGGGCCTGTCTGTTGAATGGTATAGCCAGAGCTTAAAAACAGCCCGGTTCCGATGACACCCCCTAAGGAAAGCATAAAGAGGTGCCGGCTTTTCATACTTCTCTGAAAGTTTGTCTCATTCTTGTTGTGAGCAGATTTCATCTTTTTCCAACTTTCTATCGGCGATTTATTTCCTTCCTAATAAAAAATCTCATGTCAGCGAGTGACACGAGACTCCGGCGAACCGGCTTTTAGATAGAATATACAAACAATTCCGATAAGTCAAGTTGTTTTTAAAGAGCGCGCCCAAGCCGCAATTTCTTTGATATCTTCAGGTTTTGTCCGACAGCAGCCGCCAATCAGCTTCGCGCCTTTTTCATACCACATGCGGGCGCTTTGTCCGTAAGGTTCTGCGCATGCTGCGCCGTTCCACGTTTTTGTCTCCGGATCATATTGCTCGCCTGAATTCGGGTAGGCGATGATCGGTTTTGATGTGTGCTTTTTTAACTCTTCTATTAAAGAAGGGATATGCTGAAGCGGTGTGCAGTTGATGCCGAGCGCTGCAATTTGGCGGTGCTCATCGAGCCATGACGCGCAGCCAGCGGCAGGTGTTCCGTCACTGATATGCAGGCCGTCTATGGCACTGAAGCTGATCCACGCATACGTTTCAGGAAATTCCTTCAACAGCCGCACAATCGCTTTTGCTTCGGTCAGACACGGAATCGTCTCGCATGCCAAAACATCAGC
Source organism: Bacillus sp. LR_5 (assembly GCF_042709275.1). Taxonomy (NCBI): domain Bacteria; kingdom Bacillati; phylum Bacillota; class Bacilli; order Caryophanales; family Bacillaceae; genus Bacillus; species Bacillus sp. LR_5. Next base: position 20,476 of record NZ_JAVAXX010000005.1, read on the forward strand.
TCCGGTTTCGATCAGCGCTTTCATGCGGGGGCGATGAAATTCAACAAGTTCATCCTCTGAGATTCCGTAGTGACCGCGATACTCAGACCCGTCTGCAAGATATGCGCCATAAGGGCCTATAGAAGCCGCAATGATTGGTTTTGGCCGATTCAGACGGTTCTCTTCAAGTGCCCAAAATTCATCACGTGCTTCAGCTGCGATGCTGACGGACATCTCGATGAGCCGGCGTGCTTTCGCTTCGCTCAGCCCGCGTGCGGCAAAGCCTTCAAACGTAGACTGGTAGCTGGCGGTGATCGCACAGTCAGCGCCTGCTGCGAAATAATCAGTATGAACTTGTTTAATCAGGTCCGGCTCTTCCATCAGGATTTTTGCCGACCAAAGACTGTCGTTCAAATCACAGCCCTTGCGTTCCAGCTCGGTCGCCATGGCGCCGTCTAGCACAATAAGCGGGTATGTATCTAGTATGTGTTGGATAGGATTCATAGAATGTACCGATGCCTTCTTTCAGATTTTTTTGAAAAAGATATGAAAATCGTAATGGAGGCTTACGTGTTTGTCAATAAACGCAAAAGGGAAAGGTGCTCAGCCCGTATGTCTGAACACCCTTTTTTTACGATATTTGTTTGTTGTGTGTGTCAGTCTGTGTCTCAGAAAGCGGCCAGCATTCAATGCCATTGTGGTTTTTGAGCACACTTTTATAAAAAACCGGATCTTTGCCTGCTTTTTTCTGGCGTGTATAGTCTTGTAGTGCCGCAAAAACGACCTTTGATAATAAGAAAATCGCAATTAAATTCACGACGACCATCAAGCCCATGAACAAATCAGCCAGATCCCAGACGAGCTGGACTTTGGCAACACAGCCAAACACAATCATAGCCAGTACGCCGATACGGTAGATAAAAATTAGTTTTTTGCTTTTGTTCAAAAAGCCGATATTGGTTTCGCCATAGTAATAGTTTCCGATTAAAGCACAGAATCCGAATAACAAAATCAGAATAGCGAGAAAGCCTGATGCCCACGATCCGACATGGGAGCTGAGAGAGGCTTGTGTCAACGCGATTCCGCTTAGTCCCGGAGTATGGTAGGCATCCGAAAACAGGATGATAAAGGCGGTGCTTGTACAAATGACTAGTGTATCTGACAGCACACCAAGCGCTTGAATCAGTCCCTGTTTGACAGGATGGCTTGTCGTTGCGGTGGCAGCGGCATTCGGTGCGCTTCCCATTCCTGCTTCGTTTGAAAAGATTCCACGTCTGACACCCTGCATTAACGCTGCACCCAAAGCGCCGCCGGCGGCCTGGTCAACACCAAATGCATTTTTCACGATAAGTGCAATCACGTCCGGCAGCTGCGTAATGTTGGTGAAAATCACGAAAAACGCAACTCCGATATACAGGACAGCCAATACGACGACAATGGATTCAGCCAGCTTCGCAATGCGCTTTACACCGCCGAAAATAATCGTGCCGAACACAGCAATTAAAATGAGTCCCAAAGTCAGGCGGTTTGTACCGAACGCATTTTCAAAGGCGAGACTGACTGTATTTGATTGGACCGAGTTAAAGACAATACCGAACGACAAGGTAATTAGCACAGCGAAAAGCGCGCCCATCCACCTTTTGTTCAGCCCTTTTTCCATATAATAAGCCGGCCCGCCGCGGAAGCCGTTTGCATCTTTTACTTTATAAATCTGTGCCAGTGTGCTTTCCACAAAGCTTGATGCTGATCCGATAATGGCGATAATCCACATCCAGAAGATTGCACCTGGCCCGCCGAGTGCAATGGCGATGGCAATGCCCGTAATATTTCCCGTTCCGACACGGGCCGCCATGCTGATGCAAAAGGCTTGAAACGGAGAAATGGTGTTTTTCGACCGGGAAGCAGCACCTTCTCTTAACACTCTCACCATTTCTTTCAGCATGCGAACCTGTAAAAACTTAAGCCTGAACGTAAAATAGATTCCCAGAGAAAGGAGCAATACAATTAATAGCTTTGACCATAAAAGATCATTTGCGATACCGACGATATGTTCCAGGATTTGCTGCATACAATCACCTCTTTTTTATGTTTAAAAAATGCTGAGCTCCCACTCTTGCGCCATATGTTTCAGCAGCATACCGCCAGTGAGGCTGTTGCCGTATTCGTCAATGGCAGGCCCGTAAATGCCGATACCGCATCCGGATTGAAAAGGCTGTTCTCTTCTGGCGCTTGGAGGAACGAGAGCCATGATGCCGCCGGAGACGCCGCTTTTGGCCGGCACGCCGACAAACGCCGCATATTTGCCTGAAGCGTTGTACATACCGCACGTCAGCATTAACGCCTTGGCCAACTTTGCCACGTCCTTTGGAATCACTTGCTGACGGCGAATCGGATGATAGCCGTCATGGGCAAGGATCATGCCGATCAATGCAATGTCTTCAGTGGTGCTCTCCATAGCGCATTGCTTCAAGTACACCTCAAGTGTTTCTTCTACTTCAGCTTCTAAAAAGTTTGTTTCTTTTAAATAGTAGGCCAGCGCTCTGTTGCGGTGGGCGGTTTCCCATTCAGAACGGAACACTTCCTCATGAATTCGCGGCCGTTTTCCTATCAAGGTTTCCATCACCGAGTAAAGAAACTCGAGCTTTTCGTATGCCGATTCTCCGGGAAGAATCGAAGCGATGGTGAGGGCACCCGCGTTGATCATGGGGTTAAACGGCTTTCCCGGCTTGTTGATTTCGAGCCGAATGATTGAATTAAAGGCGTCACCTGTCGGCTCGACATCTACACGGTCCAGCACATAGGGAATGCCGCGGCTCATGCAGGCGGCGATAAAGCTGATCACTTTTGAAATGCTTTGCAGGGTAAAAGGGACGTTCCAATCGCCGGCATGTATCATCGTTCCGTCAGGCTCCAATATACAAATGCCAAGCTGTGAGTCATTGACTTTTCCTAAAGCGGGGATATAGTTTGCACTTTGTCCATTGGCGGCAAAGGGGCGATAGTGCTCCACCCAATCATGCAGTTGAGACGCCGGATCTATTTCTATTTGGGGCTCTTTTATCAATTCTTTCATCGAATTCCTCCTCACTGTTTTTCTTCTTTAAGGACTGAGGTTTATCAAAACGAAGGCTGAAGGGGCATTAAACGCTTTCATAAAAGCGGAAGGTATATTTACTGTATAATGGCGACTACAGAATCATACAAAATACGACAAAAACATTTTGAAAATAAGCCGTAAGATTTATAAAAACCTCATGTTCTGGGTCAAAAGAAATTTGCAGGTTTTCTGCCATTTCCCCAAAATAGAAGCGAGGATGTGATCATCATAAAACTGGAACGTTTCTTTGAAAAAGACGGATATATACTGGCTCTCATGCTGATTACGGTGCCGCTGGCCGGTGAACTGAAATTTTATCCCCTCAATGAAGAATTCCGGGTCAGCTTTGGCGCACCGGTTTTTTTCTTCTTTTTATCGTTGCTGCGGCATGTGCCCGCTGTGCTGCCGGGTTTTCTGACTGGAGCGGCTGTTTTCGTCTTTCGCGTCTTGCTGGAATTATGGGGCGGGGGACACAGTGGACTGACTCCGATTCTGTATGACCAAGCGTCTGGCTTTTTCTTTTATATGACTTACGCCTGTCTGTTTTCCGTATTAAAGGCTAATCGTTTCCGCGAGCGGCCGGTTATGCTCGGTTTTATCGGCTTTATGATTGAAATTGTGTCAGATTGTGTCGAGCTGGCTGTGCAGTTTCTCATTTTTCATACGGTTGTCACGCCTGAGAAAATCACGGATATCGCAGTGATTGCGATTTCTCACACATTTATCGTCATGAGCTTTTATACTGTGCTGAAGCTGTATGAAACGCAGTCTAGAGAAAAACAGACAAGACAACAGCATGAGCACATGCTGATGATCGTTTCCAATTTATATGAAGAAACGGTGCATTTAAAAAAGACATTGAAAACGACAGAGAAAGTGACGAACGATTCGTATCAGCTCTATCGGGAAGTGAAGGGCAAGGATGATCAGCTCAGCGGAAGAATCCTGAGGCTGGCCGGAGAAATTCATGAAGTGAAAAAGGACAACCAGCGGATATTCGCAGGGCTTTCAAAACTGATTTCTAATGAGAGCTTAAGAGATTATATGAGGGCTTCTGATTTGCTGCAGCTTGTGATTCGAATGAATGAAAAGTACGCTGAAGCACTGGAAAAGCAGATTGATTTTCACTGCTCGATAGAGGGAGAACATGACGAATATCACGTATTTATCGTGCTTTCGATCATTAATAATCTAACGGCAAATGCGGTAGAGGCCATGGGAGAAGAGGGGATGATCAGCCTGAGGCTCCGTAGGCCAAATGAGAGTATGGTAGAATTCCAGGTGGAAGACAATGGTCCCGGTATTTCTGAAAAAATAGGAGACATAGTGTTTGACCCGGGCTTTACTTCAAAATATGACGAATTTGGCACGCCTTCTACGGGAATCGGACTTTCCTACGTGAAGGAAATAGTGACTGAACTAGATGGGGATATTACGTTTGATAATCAGCAGCGGGGAGTGGTGTTTGCCATCAGGCTGCCTGTCCGGCATTTGATTCAGAAAGGATGAACCGAAAGCTATGCGTTTTTTTATCGCTGATGATGACCGTGCAGTACGGTCAATTTTAAGGCAGATCATTGAAGATGAGGATCTCGGGGAAGCTGTTGGTGAAGCGGACGACGGGAGCCAGGTAGAAGGGCATTTGCTGCATTTCAAGCAGATTGATATTTTATTAATCGATCTGTTAATGCCCGGAAGAGACGGCATTGAGACGATTCGCCAGCTCCAGCATACGTACTCCGGCAAAATCGTGATGATCTCTCAAGTGGAAGCGAAGGAAATGGTCGGGGAAGCGTACTCGCTCGGCATCGAATATTTTATCCATAAGCCAATTAACCGCATTGAAATTGTCACGGTCCTTCAAAAGGTGAAGGAGCGGATCGAGCTTGAGCAATCGATTGGGGCTATTCAGCACTCTCTAAGCCGGCTTGTCAATCGAACTGAACAGAAAGCGCGTCCTCAGCAGCAAAGTGACAGCGGCTTAAAAGAAGCAGGAACATTCCTGTTGTCTGAGCTGGGCATGATGGGGGAAGGCGGCGCACATGATCTCATGGCGGTGCTGCAGTATTTAGCAGAACATGAGCAATCTGAGCCGTACGAAAAACATATCCCTTCGCTCAAACAGATCTTCACCCAAGTAGCGGAACGGAAGCTGGGGGCAGGGGCATCCGAAACGGAAGTCAATCGAGAAATGAAAGCCTCGGAGCAGCGCATCCGCAGAGCGATTATCCATTCACTGCACCATTTTGCTTCATTGGGCACAACTGATTTTTCTAATCCGAAATTTGAAACCTATGCATCGAAATTCTTTGATTTTCCGGTTGTCAGCCTGAAAATGAAAGAACTCCAATCCAAGGATGCAAAACCTCTCGCCCCTGCAAGAGTAAATATGAAAAAATTCATCCACGTGTTCTTTTTGGAAGCGAAGCTTTTGCACGAGACGATGAAACAAAGAAGGATGTAACCCAAAACAGCCGGCTGTTCCGGCTGTTTTTTTGTTGTGCCGGAACCACGGCGGGACAGCGATTTCCTGTTTTTTTATAAAATATCAGAAAATAAAGATATTGACTTATTGTTTATTTGTCTTACAATTAAACAAAAGGATGTAGGGAAGGAGCGGATGTGAAACCAAAAAACAATAAAAGCGCTTTCAGTCAGGGGCTGTATACACAAATAACAGGAGGTTATGTTGATGAGCCGTATTAGAAAAGCACCCGCTGGAATTTTAGGTTTTCCGGTTGCACCTTTTAACACACAAGGAAAACTGGAGGAAGAAGCTCTTTTTCAAAATATCGAGTTTTTGCTGGAAGAAGGCTTGGAAGCGATTTTTATCGCTTGCGGGTCTGGTGAATTTCAATCTCTCAGCCAGAAAGAATATGAGCAAATGGTGGAAGTCGCAATCTCGGCAGCCGGAGGAAAGGTTCCGGTTTACACGGGGGTGGGCGGCAACCTCAGCACAGCGCTTGAATGGGCGCAGCTGTCGGAGAAAAAAGGCGCCGACGGCTACTTGATCCTGCCTCCTTATTTGGTGCATGGCGAACAGGAGGGGCTGTATCAGTATGCGAAAACGATTATTGAAAGCACCGATCTGAATGCGATTCTGTATCAGCGCGATAATGCCGTTCTCTCTGTTGAACAGATCAAGCGGCTGACCAAGTTTGAACAGCTTGTCGGTGTGAAGGACGGGGTGGGGAATATGGATTTGAATATTAACCTCGTCTATACGCTCGGCGACCGTTTAGGATGGCTTAACGGAATGCCGATGGCTGAAGTGACGATGCCGGCTTACCTGCCGATCGGGTTTCACTCCTATTCTTCAGCGATTTCAAATTATATCCCGCATATTTCCCGGATGTTCTATGATGCATTGAAAAACGGAGATGACGAGCTGGTGAAGGAGCTCTATCAGCATGTGATTCTTCCGATCAACGACATTCGCAAACAACGAAAAGGATATGCCGTATCTTTGATTAAAGCGGGCATGGAGATCATGGGATTGAATGTGAGAAACACAGCCAGACCGCCTGTCGGTCCGGTTGAGAAAGAGCACTATCAGCAATTGGAAGCGATTTTGAAGCAGGCGGCTGACCGTTTTCCGAAAAAAGCCGCGACGGTTTGATGAACAGAAAAAATATGAAAGGGGCAATGGGCATGTCTGTGATCACGGAACAAAACACGTATCTCAACTTTATTAATGGAGAGTGGGTTAAGTCTCAATCAGGCGATATGGTCAAGGTCGAAAACCCTGCGGATGTGAATGATATTGTCGGCTATGTACAGAATTCAACAGCTGATGATGTGGAACGGGCAGTCGCCGCTGCCAATGAAGCCAAAACGGTTTGGAGAAAGCTGACGGGTGCCGAGCGGGGCCAATACTTATACAAAACGGCGGATATTATGGAGCAGCGCTTGGAGGAAATCGCCGCCTGCGCGACGCGTGAGATGGGAAAAACACTGCCGGAAGCGAAAGGGGAAACAGCTCGCGGAATTGCGATTCTGCGCTATTACGCCGGAGAGGGCATGCGCAAAACGGGTGACGTCATTCCATCTACTGACAAAGATGCGCTCATGTTCACCACCCGTGTTCCGCTCGGTGTGGTTGGCGTGATTTCTCCGTGGAATTTCCCGGTGGCGATTCCGATTTGGAAAATGGCCCCGGCATTGGTGTACGGCAATACCGTTGTCATCAAACCGGCGACTGAAACAGCCGTTACATGCGCGAAGATCATTGCCTGCTTTGAAGAAGCGGGGCTCCCGGCAGGAGTCATCAATTTGGTGACAGGCCCGGGTTCTGTTGTCGGGCAGGGACTTGCTGAGCATGAAGGTGTAAACGCCATTACGTTTACCGGTTCAAATCAAGTCGGGAAAATCATTGGGCAAACCGCTTTAGCGAGAGGAGCCAAATATCAGCTGGAAATGGGCGGCAAAAACCCAGTCATCGTAGCTGATGACGCTGACCTTGAAGCTGCAGCAGAGGCTGTTATTACGGGTGCCTTCCGTTCAACCGGCCAGAAGTGCACTGCGACAAGCCGCGTCATCGTGCAAAGCGGAATTTACGACCGTTTTAAAGAAAAACTGCTCCAGCGCACAAAGGATATTACGATCGGAGACAGCTTAAAAGAGGATGTCTGGATGGGGCCAATTGCCAGCAAGAATCAGCTGGATAACTGCCTGTCGTACATTGAGAAAGGCAAACAGGAGGGCGCTTCCCTTTTGATTGGAGGAGAAAAGCTGGAGGACGGAAAGTATCAAAACGGCTATTATGTTCAGCCTGCCATTTTTGACAATGTGACATCTGAGATGACGATTGCCCAAGAAGAAATTTTCGGTCCGGTGATCGCCCTGATCAAGGTTGACTCGATGGAGGAGGCACTGGACATCGCCAATGATGTGAAGTTCGGCTTAAGCGCATCCATTTTCACGCAAAACATCGGCCGAATGCTTTCATTCGTTGATGAAATTGACGCCGGGCTTGTCCGGATTAACGCGGAAAGCGCGGGTGTTGAGCTTCAGGCGCCTTTTGGCGGCATGAAGCAGTCGAGCTCGCACTCCCGCGAACAGGGTGAGGCAGCGAAGGACTTTTTCACGGCGATCAAAACCGTTTTTGTGAAGCCGTAATGATGCTGGAAAGAGGCGGACGTCTCTTTCCCAGCTTTATCACAGCCAGCATATGATTCTCTACTTTGAAAAGGAGAAGATACTATGAAAAAAGACTATGCGAATGTTTCGCCGGCGGACAAAAAAACGTCTGTGCGCTGGTTCATCGTGTTTATGCTGTTTCTTGTGACCTCTATTAACTACGCGGATCGGGCGACGCTTTCCATCACCGGAGATTCCGTCCAGCATGATTTGGGATTGGACTCGGTCGCCATGGGATATGTCTTTTCTGCTTTTGGCTGGGCCTATGTCATCGGGCAGCTTCCGGGCGGCTGGCTGCTGGACCGGTTTGGTTCAAAGACTGTCATTGCGTTAAGCATCTTTTTCTGGTCGTTTTTTACGCTGCTGCAAGGGGCGATTGGTTTTTTCTCCGCCGGCACAGCGATTATCCTGCTGTTTGCACTGCGTTTTCTGGTCGGCTTGTCCGAAGCGCCTTCATTTCCCGGAAACGGCAGAGTTGTTGCCTCATGGTTCCCAAGCTCCGAGCGCGGGACAGCTTCAGCCTTTTTTAATTCAGCTCAATACTTCGCAATCGTCATTTTTTCTCCTTTAATGGGCTGGCTCACCCACTCTTTCGGCTGGCATTCTGTCTTTGTTGTCATGGGTGCCGCGGGTATTCTTCTGGCTGTTATCTGGCTAAAAACGGTGCATGAACCGAAAAAACATCCAAAGGTCAATGAAGCCGAGCTTGCGTACATCGAACAGGGCGGCGGGCTGATTTCCATGGATGACAACAAAAGCAAGAAAGAAACAGAATCGAACTGGCCGTATATCAAGCAGCTGTTAACGAACCGCATGCTGATTGGCGTGTACATCGCGCAATATTGCATTACGACTCTCACGTATTTCTTTCTCACATGGTTTCCGGTATATTTGGTTCAGGCCCGCGGCATGTCTATTCTTGAAGCTGGGTTTGTCGCTTCTCTTCCGGCGCTGTGCGGATTTGCCGGCGGCGTGCTTGGGGGCATTGTGTCAGACATTTTACTCAAAAAAGGCCGTTCGCTGACCTTTGCAAGAAAAGCGCCGATCATTGTCGGCATGCTGCTGTCTTGCAGTATGATCATCTGCAACTACACGGATTCAGCGTGGCTCGTCGTGGTCATTATGTCACTTGCGTTTTTCGGAAAAGGCTTCGGCGCATTGGGATGGGCTGTCGTGTCGGACACGTCTCCGAAAGAGTGTGCAGGGTTAAGCGGCGGTTTGTTCAACACGTTCGGAAATATTGCCTCGATTACAACACCGATTATTATCGGCTACATCGTGAATGCCACAGGATCTTTTAATGGCGCGCTCGTGTTTGTCGGCGCTAACGCGGTTGCGGCGATCCTCAGCTATTTGCTGCTGGTCGGGCCGATCAAACGGGTCGTGTTAAAGAAACAAGAGCAGGACCCCGATCAATCATTGCCTGTCTAACATTTATGAAAGCGCTTTATAAGAGGAGGAAAATAGATGAGTTCACCAATACAAGAGCAGGTTCAAAAAGAAAAGAGATCGAATATTCCCTCAATTTGTGAGATGAAGGTGATCCCTGTTGCGGGACATGACAGCATGCTGCTGAATCTGAGCGGCGCGCATAGCCCATTTTTCACCCGGAATATCGTGATCTTAACTGACAGCAGCGGAAATCAGGGTGTCGGCGAGGTGCCTGGCGGAGAACAGATACGCCGCACACTCGAGCTGGCAGAGCCGCTTGTTGTCGGAAAATCCATTGGTGCGTACCAGTCGATATTGCAAACGGTCAGAAAGCAGTTTGCCGATCAGGACAGGGGAGGACGCGGCATACAGACGTTTGACTTGCGCACCACGGTACATGCCGTCACAGCGCTGGAAGCGGCTTTGTTAGATTTGCTTGGAAAGTTTCTTCAGGAACCGGTCGCGGCTTTGCTTGGCGAAGGGAAGCAGCGTGATGAAGTGAAAATGCTCGGCTACCTCTTTTACATCGGCGATCGAAAGCAGACGACCCTGCCGTATCAAAGCGATGAGCAGTCAGATTGTGGGTGGTTCCGTCTCCGCCATGAGGAAGCACTGACCCCAGAGGCCATTGTACGTCTTGCTGAATCCGCGCAGGAGCGCTACGGCTTTCAGGATTTCAAGCTGAAAGGCGGGGTGCTGCGGGGTGAGGATGAAATCGAAGCTGTCACCGCATTAGCGAAACGTTTTCCGGAGGCAAGGATCACTCTTGATCCGAACGGGGCATGGTCATTAGAGGAAGCTATTGCATTATGCAAAGGTAAACATGATGTGCTCGCGTATGCGGAAGATCCGTGCGGGGATGAGAACGGCTACTCCGCCCGAGAAGTAATGGCTGAATTCCGCCGCGCGACAGGCCTTCCAACTGCGACAAATATGATTGCGACCGACTGGCGGGAAATGGGTCACGCGATCCAGCTTCATGCGGTGGATATTCCGCTGGCTGATCCTCATTTCTGGACGATGCAGGGTTCGGTGCGGGTTGCGCAAATGTGCCATGATTGGGGTTTGACATGGGGCTCCCACTCCAACAACCACTTTGATATCTCCCTTGCGATGTTTACCCATGTGGCAGCAGCGGCTCCGGGACGCATCACGGCGATTGATACCCATTGGATCTGGCAGGACGGGCAGCGTTTAACGAAACAGCCTTTTGAGATTTCTGAGGGTTGTGTCAAGGTGCCGAATAAGCCCGGTCTTGGTATTGACATTGATATGGAACAAGTGGAAAAAGCCCATGAACTCTATCGAAAAATGAATTTAGGCGCGCGGAATGATGCGGTCCCTATGCAGTTTCTGATCAGCAACTGGGAGTTCGACCGGAAACGCCCGTGTCTTGTGCGATAAGTTTGATTGTAAATATTGTCATATCAACTATTTTGTCTTACAATTGAACAACTGAAGGGAGAGTTGTTCGTGTACGAAGGTTTAGAAGATCTGAAAGTCGATACAGTCAATCGGAAAACATTAGCCAAGCAGGTCATTGAACGGATTGTCCATTTATTGTCGAGCGGACAGTTAAAGGCCGGAGACAAATTGCCGACAGAAATGGAACTGATGGACATTTTGCATGTCAGCAGGCCGGTGCTTCGGGAGGCTCTGAGTTCACTTGAAACACTAGGCGTCATTACGAGAAAAACCCGCGGCGGCACGTATTTCAACGATAAAATCGGCATGCAGCCATTTTCCGTCATGCTTGCCTTGGCCACTGATAATCTTCCGGCTATCATTGAAGCGCGGATGGCGTTAGAACTCGGACTTGTGACGATTGCCGCGGAAAAAATCAATGAGGATGAGCTTCAGCGTTTGCAGAAGACAATCGACGACATCGCCAACAGCACTGACAATCTTTATGGTGAAGCAGATAAAGAATTTCATCGAATTATTGCGTTAAGTGCCAATAATCCCGTTGTCGAAGGGATGATTCAATCCCTGCTGATCACCCATGCGAAAATTGACAGCCAGATTCCGTACAGGGAGAGGGGTATAACGGTCGAATATCATAAAAAAATCTACGACGCTCTTGCCAAAAGAGACCCTTACAAAGCGCATTACCACATGTATGAGCATCTGAAATTTGTCCGTGACAAAATTCTGAAAGGCATGGATGAGAAATAATTGTAGAGACAGCCGCAGTTGAACCGAAAGAGCTGCGGTTTTTTTGAACCGATTTAGAAAACGCTTACTATGATATGAGGAGTGATTTTTATATGGCGATGAACCTCAGGCAGAACCAAGCGCCCCTTTACATCAAAGTGAATGAAAAAGATAACACGGCGATTATTGTTAATGACGGAGGACTGCCAAAGGGCACTGTTTTTTCATGCGGGCTTGTACTTGAAGAGGATGTCCCTCAAGGCCATAAGGTGGCCTTAACCGACCTGAATCAAGGAGATGAAATCGTGCGTTACGGGGAGGTGATCGGATTTGCCGATGAGACGATCAAACGCGGGAGCTGGATAAGGGAAGCCCTCGTAAGAATGCCCGCTCCTCCGGCTTTAGACGATCTTCCTCTCGCAAACAGAGTGCCCAAACCGCTGCCGCCTCTTGAAGGCTACACGTTTGAAGGGTATCGAAATGCGGACGGTAGTGCGGGGACGAAAAATATCCTCGGTATCACCACAAGTGTTCAATGTGTCGTTGGCGTTTTGGATTATGCAGTCAAACGGATAAAAGAAGAGCTGCTGCCGAAATATCCAAATGTCGATGATGTTGTACCGCTGCATCATCAATACGGATGCGGTGTGGCGATCAATGCGCCGGATGCTGTCATTCCGATTCGCACGATTCAAAATCTGGCGAAGCATCCGAACTTTGGCGGAGAAGTGATGGTGATCGGATTAGGATGTGAAAAGCTCCTCCCGACAAGAATTGCCTCTGAGAATCAGGATGACATTCTATCACTTCAGGATCACCAAGGTTTTGCGGCAATGATTCAATCCATTTTGGAAATGGCGGAGGAACGGTTAATCAGGTTGAACAGCAGAACCCGTGTGACCTGCCCTGTTTCTGATCTTGTCATTGGTCTGCAATGCGGTGGCAGTGATGCGTTTTCAGGCGTGACGGCAAACCCTGCGGTGGGGTATGCAGCTGATTTATTGGTTCGCGCAGGTGCGACGGTTTTATTTTCTGAAGTGACAGAGGTGCGGGATGCGATTCATTTATTAACGCCGCGGGCTGTGAGTGAAGAGGTCGGACATTCGCTGATCGAAGAGATGAAGTGGTATGACAGCTATCTCCGGCGGGGGGAAGCGGACCGAAGCGCGAACCCGTCACCAGGCAATAAAAAAGGCGGGTTATCCAATGTGGTGGAAAAAGCGTTAGGCTCGGTAGCGAAATCAGGCACAAGCCCCATCTCCGGCGTGCTCGGCCCAGGTGAAAAGGCGGAGCAAAAAGGCCTGCTGTTCGCGGCGACACCGGCAAGCGATTTCGTGTGCGGTACCCTTCAGCTGGCGGCAGGCATGAATCTGCAGGTTTTTACGACAGGAAGGGGAACACCGTACGGCCTGGCCGCTGCCCCGGTGCTGAAAGTATCGACACGGCATTCATTATCAGAGCATTGGGCGGATTTAATCGATATTAATGCCGGGCGAATCGCGACAGGTGAGGCAAGTATTGAAGACGTAGGCTGGGAGATATTCAGGACGATTTTGGATGTGGCAAGCGGCCGCAAACAAACGTGGGCGGACCGTTGGGGCCTTCATAATGATTTGTGCTTGTTTAATCCTGCCCCAGTGACTTGATTTATTGTTCTAGCAGATTGAAATTGGAATATGATGTAAAATGATAATCAACATACAAAGAACGGAGGGGTTCCAGCATGGCATTCATGAGATTCCGATTGACACGAATTCAATAGTGAGCGACTCTCGCCTGAGTGCAGAGAATCGGGATGAATCTGCCTATGTATGAGCCCTTATATTATCAAAAAAAGAGGGAGGCGATGCTGCCCTCTTTTTTGTGCCTTCAAAACATCCCTTCACTCTACGACAGGCAGAGTATGAGAAAGGGGAAAAGAGATGACAAACCAGAACGAGAAAAAGCTTATCACTGAAATTGTCGGACTCGCACGTAACCAAGGTTTGGCGGTTCACTCCGAAAACGCGCAATTGAATGAGACTGGAATGGATTTTCAAGTTGTATTTGCCGAGGACGATACAGGTATGTCATGGGTGCTGCGAAAACCGCGGCGAAGTGATGTTGTGGATAGAGCAGCTTCAGAAGGCAGAACGCTTGCCTTTCTCCGCGCGAATCTTACAGCTGATGTGCCGGATTGGAACATTCACACACCGGAATTGATCGCTTACCCAATGTTGGAAGGAACGCCAGCCGCTGGGATTGATTTGGAACAGAAACAGTATGTATGGAATATGAATCATCAGCCGCCATCAGACGGCTTTGTTCATACACTTGCCGAGATACTGGCAGAATTACATGGCATGGATCAAACATCTGCCGGCCAATCCGGAATAGAAGTGATTATGCCAGAGAATTTTAGGAAAATGACAGCTGAATCGATGGTTGATGTAAAAAATAAGCTAGGCGTATCTAAGCAGCTGTGGGAAAGATGGCAAACGTGGATAAATGATGATGCATACTGGCCGGGTTTCTCCGCGCTGATACACGGCGATCTCCACCCGCCGCATATTTTGATTGGCCAAAACGAACATGTAACAGGCCTTCTGGATTGGACAGAAGCCAAAGTCGCCGATCCCGCAAAAGATTTTATCTTTTTTCAAATGCTGTTCGGGGAAGAGGAAACCGCCCGTTTGCTTGAATACTATGATCGAGCAGGCGGCCGCATTTGGGCGAAAATGCAGGAACACATCTCAGAGATGCAGGCGGCATACCCGCTGGAAGTTGCCAAGTTTGCTCTGCAGACACAGCAGGAGGGGCACATCAAAATGGCGCTGGAAGCACTTGGCGTAAAATCGGATTAAGAATTGACTTCTTTAAATGAACCGAGTATTATAATTTTTACTAACAAAAGAACGGATCAACAATCGTGAGGAAGAGTAAGTACGCAGCAGTGTGGAGGTTCAGAGAGTCGGTGGCAGGTGTGAACCGGCCCTCCCCTGATGCCGAATGGGCTTCTGAATTGCTTTGCTGAACGGATAGTAGGCGAAGCCGGGATTCTCTCCCCGTTACCAAGAGAGGAGTATCGAAACGGATGTTTTCTGTACTGAGAGTGAACAGCTGTATAGCTGTTAATAAAGGTGGTACCGCGAGACCCTCGTCCTTTGTATAGGACGGGGGTTTTTTGTGTTTCTTAAAGGAGGTGACGGCCAATGGATGATGGCTGGTGGTGCATAACAGATCAATAGGAAAGGAGAATTCAAATGGTCATAGCAACTGATGATTTAGAGGTCGCGTGTCCTGAATGTGATAGAACAGGAGAAAGCGAAGGGAAACCTTGTCCGGCATGCGGCGGGAAGGGTGTCATTCTGACTGCTCAAGGAAATACGCTTCTGCATTTTATACAAAAGCATTTGAACAAGTAAAGGAGAAAAGCTGAGCTGAGATGAGAGTAGAAGAGCAGAGTAAGATTCACAAAGCCGCAGCAGGTACGGTTTTTTTGCTGATCGGAACAGCCTGTTTTGCGTCTAAATCGATTTGGATTAAATGGGCATATGAAAAGGGTGCTGGGCCAGACGCGGTATTGTTATACAGGCAGCTGTTTACTGTTCCGCTGTTTTGGCTGATTTTTTGGTTATACCGTCCTCCAATGCCAGACGGTATGAAAAAAGGAGACCGATGGAGAGCGTGTGTCGCGGGAGTGTTTTGTTTTTTTCTGTCTCCCTTGCTTGATTTTATTGGGCTGAACCATGTATCCGCAATGGTTGAACGTATATTGCTGATGAGCTATCCGTTGTTTGTATTCGGATTCACCGCGTGTTGTGACCGGAAAATGGGTTCAATTCAGGACCTTTTCGCAGTGCTGGCGGTCATGTTCGGTCTTTTCCTTGCGCTGGGCGGCTGGAATGCTGAGCTTTTTCAGACCAATAGAATTGGAGCTGTATTTATTTTGTTGTCCTCGGCCGTCTATGCTGGTTTTCTTGTCCTTACCGGGCATCTCGTCCATCAAATCGGCGGCATCCGTCTCAATGCATATGGGATGACAGCAGCCGGAGCGGCCATGATGCTTTACACAGGCGTAAAGGCGGCGGTCGGCATGAATACGCCAATGGCAGCATATTCGCCTGATGTGTACGGTTTGTTTGTGTTAATCGCAGTCGTCTCCACTGTGATTCCATTTGTGCTGATGCTTGAGGGCATAAAACGAATCGGGGCACTGCGAGCCGCCGCCATTTCAATGGCAGGGCCTGTCCTGACGATTTTCTTTGGAGCTTTATTTCTCGGCGAGCGTCTCCAGCTTATTCAAGCCATTGGATGTGCCGCCGTATTCATTGTCATAACGGGCATGGAATATAGAAAACTGAAATCAGGAAAAAATGAATAATTTTTGTAAAACACACATGTTTTTCAATTACAATAAGTGTAATCACGTGTGTGTTTTTTGATTTTACAAAGGTTAGGTGAGAAGATGCAGCGCATATTGCTTGTGGAGGACGACCATTCAATCAGTGAAATGGTGGATCATTATTTAACAAAAGAAGGCTTTGAGATGGTGCATGCTTTCGACGGAGAAGAAGGTATCCGGCTGTTTAAGCAGGATTCATACGATTTGATTCTCCTTGATATCATGCTCCCGAAGCTGAACGGCATGGATTTTCTGAAAATCATCCGGGAACAAAGCAATATTCCGGTTTTGATGATTTCAGCAAAAGACGGGGATGTGGACAAGGCATTGGGACTGGGGTTTGGGGCGGATGATTATATCGCCAAACCGTTTTCAATGATTGAGCTGACAGCCAGGGTAAAAGCCGCGATACGACGGGCGACGCAATATTCGGCGGAGGAACCGGCTGAGAATAAGGTGGTCCGGATTCATCAGCTTACGATAGATATAGACAATGTCTCGGTTTTGAAAAACGGAGAACCGCTTCAGCTGACGTCAACAGAATGGCAGCTGCTGTGCCTATTTGCGGCAAATCCTAAAAAAGTGTTTACGAAAGAACAAATCTACCGTTCCGTGTGGAATGAAGAGTACTTTGGCGATCAAAACATCATTAACGTACATATGCGGCGGCTTAGAGAAAAGATTGAAGATGATCCCTCTTCACCTCAATATATTAAAACGTTATGGGGCATCGGTTATAAATTAGGAGAGTTTTAAAATGGTAGTGTTATGGATGGCCGCTGTCATTGTTTTGGTGTGTCTGAATGTGATTCAATTCATGATGAAAAAGAAGCGGGACAGGAATCTGGCATACACGGCAGAACAGCTTGGCGCCATGCTCAATAGGGATTCGGCAGGGCAAATTTTGCTTCATACAGACAATCAGGCACTCAAAGACTTGCTTGTCAACATCAATCTACTCGTTGAGAATCGTCAGCAGCTCAGCGCCCAGTTTGCCAAAACAGAGCAATCCATGAAGCGGATGCTGACCAATATGTCGCACGATCTTAAAACGCCGTTAACGGTCATTCTCGGTTATATCGAAACCATTCAAAGTGACCCGGACATGCCGGACGAAGAGCGGGAAAGATTGCTGGGGAAGCTCCGCCAGAAAACAAATGAACTCATTCAGATGATCAACTCCTTTTTTGATTTGGCCAAATTAGAATCTGAAGATAAAGACATTCCAATCGCTAAAATACATATGAACGACATATGCAAACGAAATATACTGCACTATTATGACGCTGTTCAGTCAAAAGGCTTTCAAGCTGCCATCGATATCCCGGATACGCCGGTGTATGCGCAGGCGAATGAAGAGGCACTGGACAGAATCCTGCAAAACCTATTATCCAATGCGATTCAATATGGCGCGGCCGGCAAGTTTATCGGCATGACGCTGTCCTATGATGAGACGAACATTGCCGTCACTGTATGGGATCGGGGAAAAGGGATCAGTGAAACCGATCAGCAGCGTGTGTTTGAGAGGCTGTACACACTTGAAGAATCAAGAAATAAAGCATTTCAAGGAAGCGGTCTCGGTTTAACCATCACGAAACGGCTTACAGAAAAAATGGGAGGCGCCATCTCCGTTCAAAGCAAGCCGTACGAACGGACTGCATTTACGATTACATTGAAACGAATGACATATTAACAAACGTAAGAATGTCTTAAGATTTGAGAAATAAAAATGACAGGGCTCGCCGCTACAATAGAAAACAGGAAAAGAGAGGGAAGGAGAAACAAAGTTGGCTTATATCGTACAAACAAACGGACTGACCAAAACGTATCAGGGCAAAGAAGTTGTCTCCAATGTCAGCATGCATATTAAAAAAGGCGAAATTTATGGCTTTCTCGGCCCAAACGGAGCGGGTAAAACAACCATTATGAAAATGCTGACGAGCCTTGTCAAACCGACAAGCGGTGAAATCAGCATCCTAGGGAACAAGCTCACCCACACGTCATACGAGGTGCTGGGGAACATTGGCAGTATGATTGAATATCCGATTTTTTATGAAAACCTGTCAGCTGCAGAAAATTTAGATCTGCATTGTGAATACATGGGATACCACAATAAAAAAGCCATTCAAGAAGTGCTGGATATGGTGAATTTAAAACAAATTGACAAAAAGCCCGTCAAAACATTTTCGCTCGGGATGAAGCAGCGCCTTGGGATTGCGCGTGCGATCCTCACGAAGCCTGATCTGCTTATTTTGGATGAGCCGGTGAATGGTCTTGACCCTATCGGCATCAAAAAGATCAGGCAATTGTTTCAAGTGCTGAGCAAAGAGTACGGTATGACGCTGCTGATCTCAAGCCACTTGCTGAGTGAAATCGAACAAATTGCGGACACGATTGGCGTCATTCGGGACGGCAGGCTGCTTGAAGAAGTGTCAATGGAAGATGTAAGAGGCCAGAACACTGAATACATCGAGCTTGTCACACCGAATCAGACAAGGGCCTGCTTTGTGCTGGAGAAGGAACTGCATGTAACTAACTTTAAAATCTTAAATGAGAAAACGATTCGAATTTACGAGGCTGAAGCCTCTCAGTCTGCCATATCCAAAGCGTTGATTTTGAATGATGTAGACATTGAATCAATGAACAAAAAGTATACGTCGCTGGAGGATTATTTTATCAACTTGATCAACGGCAATAGCATCGGTGCGTAAAGGAGGAGAGACACGTTGATGAATTTGATCAGAATCGAATTAAGAAAAATGAAGATGGGCTGGTATGTCAGAGGTGCCCTCATTGCCAACTTGAACATCATGGGCTTTTTGTGGCTGATCTGCTATTCCGAAAAAGCCGAAAGCGGGGTTTCGTTCCAAAGCACGGAGGAAGCGTTTCTCATCATAGGCACTTTCGTCAGAGCGGTATTTATCGTTTTTGGCGCAGTGCTGATCGCAAAACTGGTGATTTCGGAATATAAAAACAAAACCATTCTTGTGATGTTCACGTACCCGATCAGCCGGAAAAAGCTGCTCACTGCTAAGCTCATGATCGCGGGCGGACTGACGTTTATCACGATTTTACTATCAAATATATTCATAGCCGCCGGTTTCTTTTGGCTGAACTCGATCTACCATTTCATACCGGGAGAGCTTACTTCCGAGATCATTTCTCAGCAGGCCATAAAAATGGCGGTTTTCGCTTTTGGCGCCGCTGGAACCAGTTTAGTTCCCATCTTTTTTGGGATGCGTAAACACTCGGTTCCGGCAACCATCATTTCGTCTGTAGTGATTGTTATGCTCATCAGTTCAACAAGCCCGGGTTTCTCCATTTCGTCTGTTGTTTATATCCCATTATCTTTGGCGGCTTTCGGTTTGGGTTTTTCCTATATGGCGATCAGGAACGCAGACAAGCAGGATGCGTAAACAAAGGCGCCCATTATTCATAAAAGGCCGATGCTGCCAGCACCGGCCTTTCTACTATGAATCTGTTCTTGTTTCAAGATAATGCTTCTTGCCAATCTCTTTGCTCATCATATAGAAGTGGAAGCAATATTCACCGATTGCCATGGCGATCGCGCCGAATAAAGCCGCCAATGCTACTTCACCGCCAGTCATCCCCATAGAAAGCGGCATGCCCATCAGCCAAATGACGAGAAAGGCCAGACCGAAATCAGCTAAAGTCGCAATCATATTATTCCATCTCGGCAATACATAAAGATCGCCCAGCAAATAAGAAATAACTCCTAACACAATCGTCATTAAGAGCGTATCACCAAACGTGAAACCAAAGCCCAGACCAAGCACTAGATACAACACAATAATCGTCATAATACCTTTAATCGCGAGCGCTTTCACATGTGTCATTCCAAAGTACCTCCTTCTGTGATTCGATTTGTTATGTATGATTCCTCAAATGCAGAAAGTTAAACCTTATATTGTGTTTTTACAGTCCATGTAAAGGGAGTGAATCGTTTGTATGAAAGGAGAGGTGTTCACAGTGATGCTGCTATTTATGCTTAGCGGAGGCGGCTGCAAACCTGTTGAAGAACCGGCATCATCTGCTCAATCACCTGCTTCATCTGATTCTGCAAAAAACAAAGCTTACGACATTCATGAGGGTTTTATTGACGCTGAGCGTATATTCGGAACCGAATTGTTTCAAAACATGTCAAATAAAGACGGATTAACGGACAATCTGCTGATCTCCCCATATAGCTTGCAGCAAATGCTGATAATGACTGCAAATGGAGCGGAGGGAGATACATTAAAAGAAATCAAAGCTGCTTTATATTTGTCGGGCCTTCGTGACAGCATGATAAATGAGTCATCGCTCGCGCTCATGAAAAGGTTTGAATCTTTGTCTGAAGGTGATCTGCTGACTGCCAATGCTGTATGGACAAGGCTTGAGGCAAAGCCTGGCTTTAAACAAACGATTAAACAATTCTTCTCAGGCAGTGTCTTTAAAATGGATGCCAATATTCAGACCGCAAAGAACTTGATCAATCAGTGGACGGCTCACCAAACGAAAGGGCATATTGACGACATCGCAGATCATCTTTCGCCGGAAGCTGTTTCCCTTTTGGTAAACACCGTCTATTTTCAAGAAAAGTGGGCGCTGCCGTTTGACCAGCATGTGACCGCTGAGGAGCATTTTTTTCTGCCTGACGGCTCGGCCAAAAAACTGCTGATGATGAAGCAGACTGCACGCCTTGCTTATTTAGAAAATGAATTGTTCCAAGCAGTCAAGCTTCCATATGAAGATCAACAACTTTCTTTTACTTTATTTCTGCCGAAGAAAAAGCAGGCTTCTTTCATGTCTCTTTTTACAAATCAAAACATAAAAGCATGGGACAGCGCATTTCAGCCAAAAACAGTGAAGCTGAGCATGCCCCGTTTTACACTGAAAGGGCAGTATAACGTAAAACGCGCTCTTTACGATATGGGGATGAAACCCTTCTTTTCCGATGCTGACTTTTCCAGAATGTTTACTGAAGGCCGAGGTGTTTCAATCGATGATGTAAATCACCACACATTTATCAAGGTGGATGAATCAGGAACCGAGGCTGCGGCTGCCTCGTCAGCGGAAATCGTTGAGTCCGCTCTCGCGCCAGACGCTACCTTGACGGCCGACCGCCCATTTTTCTTTGTCATCACAGATGAACAAACAAAGAGCCTTTTGTTTTTAGGTTTTGTCGCAAATCCGAATGAATAAATTTAAAAACTTCTCCTGTCCCTCCGTCATCACTTTTGAAGTCATGAAATATGATGAAAGGAGATCAAGGGGGAGGTGACGTGATGGCGGTCGTAAAAGCAACGAGTGCGGATGTCGATTTGATGGCAAGGCTGCTCAGAGCGGAAGCGGAAGGCGAAGGCAAGCAGGGGATGCTGCTTGTCGGCAACGTAGGAATTAATCGGCTGCGGGCGAATTGCTCAGATTTTAAAGGCCTCCGCACCATCAGGCAGATGATTTATCAGCCGCACGCGTTTGAGGCTGTGACTCATGGATATTTTTATCAAAGGGCGCGAGATAGTGAGCGTGCCCTTGCACGCCGGTCGATTAATGGTGAAAGGCGCTGGCCTGCAAAATTTAGTTTGTGGTACTTCAGGCCGGAGGGAGACTGTCCATCCCAGTGGTATAACCAGCCGTTTGTGGCCAGATACAAGTCACACTGTTTTTATCAGCCGACGGCTGAAACGTGTGAAAATGTATATAACACATTTTAGAGACAGGACGCCGTTCAAATTGAACGGTGTTTTTCTTTGAAAAGAGATGCAATGAAAAATATTCTTGTGAGATAATCTTAGAAAAAAGAGCTGACGGAGATGACAGAATGGCAACAATCCCTGCAAAAGAAAAGCGTAAAGATCGTACTGGAGAAAAAGCAATTAACGAAGGTGACGGCTCGTGTCGGCCTGGTGCTTGATATTACGGGTTCAATGAGAACGCTCTACAAAAACGGAACGGTTCAAAACGTGGTGGAGCGGATTTTGGCTGTGGCTGATCAATTTGATGACAACGGCTTGCTGGATATATGGGTGTATGATAACGAATTCTCCCGATTAAAGCCAGTCTCTGAAAAAGATTTTTCGGGCTATGTCGATCGTGAAATTTTGAATAATGACCGCTTGCATAAATTCGGCAGAAATGATGAGCCGCCGGTCATGAAAGACGTGCTGCGTAAATATATTGTGGAGGAACCGAGCTCATATCCCGCTTTCGTCGTTTTTATCAATGACGGAGGCTGTAAAAAGTCGATCAAACCGATCATTAGAGCTTCCTCTGATAAACCGGTGTTTTGGCAGTTTGTCGGCGTTGGAAACGGAAACTTCGATTTTCTCAATAAACTGGATACGTTAGAAGGACGTGCTGTTGATAACACGAGCTTCCTGCATATCGAAGAGATTGACCGCATTTCTGATGATGAGCTTTATGACGCTCTGCTAACTGAATTTCCATTTTGGCTAAAAGAAGCGAAGGAAAAAGGGATTGTAAGAGAACAAGAGCCTCCTGCTGAAAAGCCGAAAAAGAAGGGCTTTTTCAGCAGATTATTTTCGAAATAACTGATACGGCACTGAGTCATTCTGCGAAATGGCTCGGTGTTTTTGTTTTTTTAAGATCGTGTGAAGAAAAATAGTCCGAATGGGCGGCTTGCAAACGACAGGATATGCAGAAAACGCGCCATTTAGCCAGCTTT
Source organism: Bacillus sp. LR_5 (assembly GCF_042709275.1). Taxonomy (NCBI): domain Bacteria; kingdom Bacillati; phylum Bacillota; class Bacilli; order Caryophanales; family Bacillaceae; genus Bacillus; species Bacillus sp. LR_5. The sequence continues at coordinate 43,348 of NZ_JAVAXX010000005.1, forward strand.
CGGCACATTTCAGCGTCAGGCTTGTGAGTGAAGACCTGTTTCTGATGTTCAGCACTTACAATCGGTTCACACTTCTTCACAGCCATTTAACAATGATTTTCTATAATGGAGGCGATCAATGAGAAGAGAGGGGATCTTGAATGGCATACGACAGTCGTTTTGATGAATGGGTACAGAAACTGAAAGAGGAAAGCTTTCAAAACAATACGTTTGACCGCCGCAAATTTATTCAAGGAGCGGGGAAGATTGCAGGACTTTCTCTTGGACTGACCATTGCTCAGTCAGTTGGTGCATTTGAAGTAAATGCCGCGCCTAAGTTCTCGAGCTATCCGTTTACGTTAGGGGTTGCGTCTGGAGATCCGCTTTCTGACAGTGTCGTGCTGTGGACGCGCTTGGCACCAGATCCGCTGAACGGCGGGGGAATGCCGAATCAGGCGGTGCCTGTCAAATGGGAAGTCGCAAAGGATGAGCATTTCCGCAAGATTGTGAGAAAGGGCACTGAAATGGCCAAACCGAATCTCGCTCACTCAGTTCACGTGGAAGCGGACGGGCTTGAGCCGAACAAAGTGTACTATTACCGTTTCAAAACCGGACATGAACTAAGCCCTGTCGGAAAAACAAAAACGCTGCCTGCCCCTGGCGCCAATGTGCCGCAAATGACCTTTGCATTCGCTTCCTGCCAGCAATATGAGCATGGATATTATACGGCCTACAAACATATGGCGAAGGAAAAGCTTGATCTTGTCTTCCATCTCGGTGATTACATATATGAATACGGTCCAAATGAATATGTATCAAAAACAGGCAATGTCCGCACGCACAACAGCGCAGAAATCATTACGCTGCAAGACTATCGGAACCGACATGCCCAATACCGTTCTGACGCCAATCTAAAAGCTGCACATGCGGCGTTCCCTTGGGTTGTGACGTGGGATGACCATGAAGTCGAAAACAACTATGCCAATAAAATACCGGAAAAAGGACAATCGATTGAAGCATTTGTACTCCGCCGCGCGGCTGCTTACCAGGCGTACTATGAACATATGCCGCTCCGCATCTCCTCTCTGCCGAATGGTCCGGATATGCAGCTGTACCGGCACTTTACGTATGGGAACCTGGCGTCCTTCAATGTCCTTGATACACGCCAGTACAGGGACGACCAAGCCAATAACGACGGCAATAAGCCACCTTCTGATGAATCGCGAAATCCGAATCGTACCCTGTTAGGAAAAGAACAGGAACAGTGGCTTTTCAGCAATTTGAGCAGCTCGACAGCCCACTGGAATGTGCTGGCGCAGCAGATTTTCTTTGCGAAGTGGAATTTCGGGACAAGCGCAAGCCCGATCTACAGCATGGATTCGTGGGACGGCTACCCTGCTCAGCGCGAACGGGTTGTCAATTTCATTAAAAGTAAAAATCTGAATAACGTTGTCGTGCTGACAGGAGATGTACACGCAAGCTGGGCATCGAATTTGCATGTCGACTTTGAGAAGACAAGTTCAAAAATTTTCGGGGCTGAATTTGTCGGCACCTCGATCACATCCGGAGGAAACGGAGCGGATAAGCGGGCGGATACAGACCAAATTTTAAAGGAAAATCCGCATATCAAGTTCTTTAACGATTATCGCGGATATGTCCGCTGTACAGTGACGCCTCACCAGTGGAAAGCCGATTACCGGGTGATGCCGTTTGTGACAGAGCCGGGCGCAGCCATTTCAACACGGGCTTCATTCGTTTACCAAAAGGACCAAACTGGACTGAGAAAGGTATCATCCACAACGATCCAAGGCGGGGTGAAGCAATCCGATGAGGTCGAAGAGGATCGTTTCTTTGCACACAACAAAGCCCACGAAAAACAAATGATTAAGAAACGGGCAAAAATCACGAATTAAGGAGTGAAAAAACATGTTTTCAAACATTGGTATACCGGGCTTGATTCTGATCTTTGTCATTGCCCTCATTATTTTTGGCCCTTCAAAGCTGCCGGAAATCGGGCGTGCCGCCGGACGGACCCTGCTTGAATTTAAAAGCGCCACAAAATCACTAGTGTCTGGTGATGAAAAAGAAGAAAAATCAGCTGAGCTGACAGCGGTAAAGCAGGACAAAAACGCGGGCTGAGTGCTGATGAGGCAGACACCGGGTCTGCCTCTTTTTTATGAAAGGGAGGGCTTTTTTGAATGGATAAAAAAGAAACCCATTTGATCGGGCATTTAGAAGAGCTTCGCCGCCGGATTATCGTGACTCTCGCGGCATTTCTTCTATTTCTCATCACGGCTTTTTTGTTCGTGCAGGACATTTATGACTGGCTGATCAGGGATTTGGACGGAAAGCTGGCTGTGCTTGGCCCGAGTGAAATCCTCTGGGTGTATATGATGCTTGCCGGCATTTGTGCCATTGCGGCTTCCATCCCTGTTGCCGCGTACCAGCTGTGGCGTTTCGTTGCCCCGGCGCTCACGAAAACGGAGCGCAAGGTGACGCTCATGTACATACCCGGGTTATTTGCATTGTTTTTGGCGGGCATCTCTTTCGGATACTTTGTCTTGTTTCCGATCGTGCTCAGCTTTTTGACTCATTTGTCTTCCGGCCATTTTGAAACAATGTTTACGGCTGACCGATATTTCAGGTTTATGGTGAATTTGAGCCTGCCGTTTGGCTTTCTGTTTGAAATGCCTTTAGTGGTGATGTTTTTAACAAGGCTGGGTGTCCTAAATCCCTATCGGCTGGCCAAAGCAAGAAAGCTGTCCTATTTTTTGCTGATCGTCGTGTCTGTATTGATTACACCGCCTGATTTCATTTCTGATTTTCTCGTTATGATCCCGCTGCTTGTCCTGTTTGAAGTAAGTGTCACCCTATCGGCGTTTGTCTACAAAAAGAGACTGACAAGCGAAACGGCGGCCGCTTAGTGCAGCGTACCGCCCGGTGACTTCAAATCCTCATCATATTGTGCGGCCGTAACAGCGGCGATTCTCAATGCTCGGACAATCGTGTCCAGGCTGAGGCTCGGCGCTGTTTTGTCGATTGTTTGCTCTGGAATGAAAGGGATATGAATAAACCCGCCGCGAATGTGCGGGGATGTCCGGCTAATGTGATCCATTAACCCGTAGAACAAATAGTTGCATACAAATGTACCCGCTGTATAAGAAACCGCAGCTGGAATCCCGTTTTCCTTCATCTTCGCAGTCATTCGTTTCACGGGAAGTCCCGTCCAGTAAGCGGCGGGCCCTCTTGGAGAAATCTCTTCATCAATCGGCTGATGTCCTTCATTATCGGGGATGCGCGCGTCTGCAAGATTGATTGCCACCCGTTCCGGGGTGATCTGCATCCGCCCTCCGGCTTGGCCGACACAGATCACGATATCCGGCTGATGCTTCTGAATGGCTTTCCGCAGCGTGTCCAGAGCGGTTCTAAAGACAGTGGGAATTTGTTCTGCTGTGATGATTGCTTCATCCGTCTCTAAGCCATTCAGCTGTTTCGCCGCTTCCCATGACGGATTGACGGTTTCTTTGTCAAAAGGGTCAAAGCCTGTGATCAGCACTTTTTTTCTCATCTTCCCATCTCCTTTTTACTTTTATTCTATTGTTTATTTTTGGGTTTTTCATCAAAATAATGAAAAGGAGTGAATCACAATGGAGCATTTGCCGCAGAAGTATCGCCAGCTGTTCCCAACCGTGCAGACACATACGATGCTTGCCAGCTGTTCTCAGAGCGCGTTGGCAGAGCCTGTAACAAGGGCGATCAAAGACTATCATGACAGCCTGCTGCATATGGGGACGAACTGGAATGAAGCAATCGAAAAAACAGAGAGTGCGAGAAATGAGTTTGCAAAGCTGATAGGGGCTGAACCGGATGAAATTGCGATTGTGCCGTCAGTTTCTGATGCGCTGGTTTCCGCAGCATCGTCCTTATCTGTTTTTGGAAAGAAGCGTGTTGTGTATACAGAGATGGATTTTCCGTCGGTATCTCATGTTTGGCAGGCACAATCCGATTATACCGTATCCGTCATTCCATCAATAGACGGTGAGCTGCCGCTCGAACAATATGAAACATATATTATGGATGAAACAGTGCTGACATGTGTTCCGCACGTTCATTATCGTGACGGCTTTGTTCAGGATGTAAAAGCAATCGCTGAGATTACTCAGAGAAAGGGTTCTTTGTTATTTGTGGATGCTTATCAATCAGCGGGGCACATTCCCATTGATGTAAAAGCGTGGGGGGTTGATATGCTGGCGGCAGGCACCCGGAAGTATTTGCTTGGCATACCGGGAATGGCGTTTCTTTATGTGAGAAAGGAGCTGGCGGATGCACTGAAGCCGAAAACATCAGCTTGGTTCGGCTGGGAGAGCGGGTTTGAAGCGGCTTATGCGAAAGGCGCGCGGCGATTTCAAACAGGCACTCCTGCTTTTATCAGCGTATACGCAGCGGCAGCGGCTTTATCACTGCTGAATCATATCGGGGTTTCTCATATCCGGGATCATGTGAAAACGATCTGTGCCGATGCATGTCAATATGCTGCTGAAAAAGGCCTGCAGCTGGCGGCGGCACCATCGGGAGAGCAGCCGGGCATGGTTGCGATCCGGGATGAGCGGGCATCGGAAACAGCGGCGCTGCTGAAGAAGAAAAAAGTGATTTGCGCGCCGCGGGACGCTGTCATCCGTCTCGCTCCTCATTTTTATAACACGAAGGATGAATTGCGTCATGCGATTGATGAAATCGCGGCAAAAACGATCCACATGTAAACATAAAAAAGCCCCTGATTTGAAGATCAGGGGCTTTTCATATTAATGATCGACTTTAACACGCTTCAAAAAGAACGCGCCAATTAGTCCGATAACAGCAACAATCATTGCAAACACAAACGCGTGCTGCACGCCCGCTGTCAAAGCCTGCGGGATGACTGCCGGATCGGCAGGGTTTTTGACTGTGCTCATATAATCGTGCTGGCCTGCAGCCATAATGCTGACCGCAACCGCTGTTCCGATAGCGCCCGCCATTTGCTGCAGTGTGTTCATGATGGCGGTGCCGTCTGGATAAAACTCGCGAGGCAGCTGGTTTAAACCATTTGTCTGCGCAGGCATCATAATCATAGAGATCCCGATCATCAAGCAGGTGTGCAGGATGATGATCAGCACAGCCGTTGAAGTGGTCGTGATGTTTGAGAAGAGCCAAAGGACAACAGTAACAATCACAAATCCCGGAATAACAAGCCATTTCGGTCCGTATTTGTCGAACAGACGGCCTGTAACGGGGGACATAAATCCGTTTAAAATGCCGCCCGGCAAGAGAATAAGACCAGAAGCAAAAGCCGTCAGGACTAAGCCGCCTTGCAGATACATCGGCAGAAGCAGCATAGATGACAGGATGACCATCATGCAAATGAACACCATAATAACACCCAAAATAAACATCGGGTATTTGAACGCACGTAGGTTCATCATCGGCTGCTTCATCGTCAGCTGGCGGATTGAAAATAGGATAAGACCGACAACCCCGACAATCAGTGAGACGATCACAGTCGGACTGGACCATCCGCCGGAGCCTTCACCCGCGTTGCTGAATCCGAACACAATGCCGCCAAAGCCAATCGTCGACAGAATGATAGATAATACATCGATTTTCGGCTTTGTAATGTCAGATACATTTTGCATGTATGCCATACCGAAAACAAGTGCCAGCACAAGGAACGGAAGAGAGATCCAGAAAATCCAGTGCCAGTTGAGATGCTCCAGAACCAACCCGGAGAATGTCGGGCCGATGGCGGGCGCGAACATAATGACAAGCCCGATCGTTCCCATCGCCGCGCCCCGTTTATGAGGCGGGAAAATCACCAAGATCGTATTAAACATCAGAGGCAGTAAAAGACCCGTTCCGAGTGCTTGAACGACCCTCGCTGCTAATAAAAACGGGAAGCTCGGCGCAAGCGCCGCAATCAAGGTGCCTAAAATTGAAAAGATAAGTGACACGGTAAAAAGCTGTCTTGTTGTGAACCACTGCAATAGCAGTCCTGATACAGGAACGAGGATACCGAGCACAAGCAGGTAGCCCGTCGTTAACCATTGAACGGTTGCTGCTGTAATGTTCAATTCCTTCATAAGATCGGTTAAAGCGATATTCAGCGCTGTTTCACTGAACATGCCGATAAAACCGGCCAACAGCAAGGAAATCATAATCGGCATCACTTTGTATTGCTGAGATGCTTTAGCTGCTGTTTCCAAAAATCATTTCCCCTCTCTATTCGAACGTAAGTATGTCTTATTTTTATCTCTTCAGCAGGTCAGGAATGCAGTTGGAGATATGAAGGAGCGGTGTGCTGTTTTTTGCCGTCAAAGATAAAAGAATACCGCCTTCAATCATGGCGTTAATCACAGTGCTGACTTCCTTAGCATGGCTCTCGCTGCAGCCTGCAAGCCGCAGTTTTTCCTCATACACAGAGGCCCACTCTTTGTAGGCTTCATGGCAGGCTTCCCGCAACGGTTCGCTTTCCAATGACGTCTCAGCCGCAAGCAAGCCGACAGGCAAGCCTTCAATGTCTTCCGTACATGAAAATTGGCAGGAGAGCTCCTTCAAAAAGGCTTGAATGCCTTCCGCTGGATCGGTACAGGCTTCCATGCAGTCCGTGATTTTCTGCCGGATATATTCCTTCATCTCATTCACCGCTTCGATCGCCAGCTGTTCTTTACCGCCGGGAAAGTGGTAATAAAGAGAGCCTTTAGGCGCGCCGCTTTCCTTAATAATCTGGTTCAGCCCCGTGCCGTAATATCCCTGCAGCTGAAATAGCCTGGTTGCAGCTGAAAGGATTTTCTCACGGGAATCTCCATAACTCATAACATTCCCACCTTACTGAATTGCAATCAAAATATAGTGACTGGTCTATTATCTTGATTCGACCATCAATTGTCAAGAAAAATTCGTTGTATGAAAAGACAAAAAAAAGTATATTACAACGAAAAAAGCCGAGAGAAAAGCTGACGCACATTTTGACTGAATAAATAAAATGTTCGATCATTAGACATCATAAGGATGTAAGGAGAGAAACAGATGAAAAAACAAAGACTGCTCGTACTCACTCTTTTTACCGCACTATTATTTCTGGCCTTTACCGGATGCTCACAATCTCCTGAAACAAAAGAATCCTCGATAGAAAAGTCGCAGACACAAAAAGTCTCTTCGGCTTCCGTCTCTGAAAAAAAGGATCTGCCAAACATTAAAATTTTAGCGACAGGAGGCACGATTGCAGGGGCCGATAAATCGAAAACCTCAACCACTGAATATAAAGCAGGTGTCGTCGGCGTTGAATCACTGATCGAGGCAGTTCCGGAGATGAAGGACATTGCGAACGTCAGCGGCGAGCAGATTGTCAACGTTGGCAGCACAAACATTGATAATAAAATATTGCTGAAGCTGGCGAAACGCATAAACAAATTGCTCGCTTCAGATGATGTAGACGGAATCGTCGTGACCCATGGAACCGACACATTGGAAGAAACAGCTTATTTTTTGAACCTCACTGTGAAAAGCGATAAGCCGGTAGTTGTCGTCGGTTCTATGAGACCGTCCACAGCCATCAGCGCTGATGGGCCGTCTAACCTGTACAATGCAGTTAAAGTGGCAAGCGCACCTGGGGCAAAAGGAAAAGGAGCGCTCGTCGTTCTTAACGACCGCATTGCATCAGCCCGCTATGTTACCAAAACAAACACAACCGCAACGGATACATTTAAATCAGAAGAAATGGGATACGTCGGAACGATTGCTGATGATATTTATTTTAATAATGAAATCACCCTCAAGCATACGAAGGATACAGAATTCTCAGTTTCTCATCTTAATCAGCTGCCGCAAGTAGACATTATCTACGGGTACCAAAATGACGGAGGCTACCTGTTTGACGCGGCTGTGAAAGCCGGAGCAAAAGGGATTGTCTACGCTGGTTCAGGAAACGGGTCTTTATCTGACGCAGCCGAAAAAGGAGCGGTCAGCGCAGCTAAAAAAGGCGTCACTGTGGTGCGCTCAACCCGTACGGGAAATGGTGTCGTGACACCAAACCAAGACTATGCGGAAAAAGATTTGCTGGCATCGAACTCTTTAAACCCCCAAAAAGCACGGATATTGCTGATGCTTGCGCTCACCAAAACAGACAATCCTCAAAAAATCCAAGCTTATTTCAATGAGTATTAAAGAAAAGAAGGCGAAAAGGCCTTCTTTTTTTAGGTATTTCAGGCTCAAAAGACAGCAAAATTTCCTCTGAACCTTAAAATCTCTTTAAAAATAAGCCAAAATTACCCTTTACTTAATTAATTTGGTAACGTAATATAATTGAAGAATTTGTTACAAAAAAAGGAGGATATTATGAAATTTGTAAAAAGTAAGTTCATTGCACTTGTAACAATTTTGTTGCTGTCAGTCACATCGCTGTTTGCGATGCAGCCGTCAGCAAAAGCTGCTGAACACAATCCAGTTGTTATGGTTCACGGTATTGGAGGAGCGTCATACAATTTTGCGGGAATTAAGAGCTATCTCGTATCTCAGGGCTGGTCGAGGGACAAGCTATATGCAGTTGATTTTTGGGACAAGACAGGCACGAATTATAACAATGGCCCGGTATTATCACGATTTGTGCAAAAGGTTTTAGATGAAACAGGTGCGAAAAAAGTGGACATTGTCGCTCACAGCATGGGTGGCGCGAACACACTGTACTACATAAAAAATCTGGACGGCGGAAATAAAATTGAAAACGTCGTAACGCTTGGCGGAGCGAACCGTTTGGTGACAAGCAAGGCGCTTCCAGGAACAGATCCAAATCAAAAGATTTTATACACATCCGTTTACAGCAGTGCCGATATGATTGTCATGAATTATTTATCAAGATTAGACGGTGCTAAAAACGTTCAAATTCATGGTGTTGGGCACATCGGTTTATTGATGAACAGCCAGGTCAACAGCCTGATTAAAGAAGGACTGAACGGCGGAGGCCAAAATACGAACTAACGAGAAACATAACCTTGAAGAATTCTATTCTTCAAGGTTATTCTGCTTTCAGCACAATTGTTTTCGCAGCCATATCATGAACGGCTTGTTTTTTCTTCGTAAATGCGGCTGTCAAATAGATCAAACGAGAGAACACGTGCACCCACGCTATCATGTAACGGACAATGGCCTGTGGGAGGGATATTTTTTCGTATGTTTCGTCTCTCACGATTTGCAGCCCGATGATTTTTTTGCCCAGTGTACCTCTCCAATTTGTCAGTGGTATCAGCAAAGGATACACAAGCAGCATCAATATGGCCACAATAATGACGCCGGCGGACCCGTCACCCAACGTAAATCCGGCTGCGAAAATCACTGCTGCGGCAATGATCACATCAAGTACTAGAGCGCAAGCGCGCAGCATAAAACCAGCTAGTTCCAACATATACACTCCTTAAAATTTTAGATAAATACCTAATGATTGTAAAAAAGAAGGGCCTTAAGTGGGAATAGGTTATAAGCCTTAAATCACAAAAGTTGGTGAAAATGTCATAGGTAAATTGGCATAATCAGCCAGCTTATCATATTACCAAATTCTTTTTTAGCCCGAAACCAAGCCCTCAGAAGTTATTTTTGTTAAAATAGAAAAGTTACAACAGAATTCGGAGGGTTTATTGTGGGAAAAGTGAAACGAAATGCCCCTTGCCCATGCGGCAGCGGCAAGAAATATAAAAAATGCTGCGGAAGCAAAGTTGTCGACTTCCCGACAGAACTAGCGGCAAAAGAAGCAAAACAAATTCAGGAAGACTTAGTGGAGTATGCCTTCACAGTACATAGAGAAAGCATTTCAGGCTTTATCAACCAGCATGATTTTCTTTCTGCTATGGACAGACAGACGAAAGACATCAGCGTATTTAACTTAGGGATCTGGGGAATCTTCTTCCATCCGCTTGCTGGTGAAAAGACAATCTTCGAAGAGTACCTTCAGAAAAAAGGCGATTCGATCACTCGTCCGAAAACGCGTGAGATCGTTGAATCATGGAAGAGCATGACGCCTGCTTTATTGTTGCTGCAAGACCTGAAGGAAGGTGTCATTCACTTTGAGGATGTCATTACGACAAAACAATTCGAAGTGGAAATGGACGCCAACAATCAAGACCTCCCGCCAGTGGGAAGCCTGATTCTCGGATATCCAATCCACGAAGCAGAAAAAGCAGAATTCTTCATGCAGTTCACGATCTTCCCGGTGAAGAGAACGGAAGCGCTGATCAGCAAAGTGAAGAAATATGCGGATGCCGCTGTGAAGAATGGCAAAACGCCGGAAGACTTCATGAAGCAGGAATTCAACAACGTTCTGTTCGCGCTGTTAGCGGAGAAAGATGAAGAGCCGCAAGCAGAGGCAGCGGAAGAAAGCAGTATTGAGTGGGCAAACGACATGGAGAAAGAAACAGCTGCGGCTATCGAAGAAGGCATGAGCGGAGATGAGTATCCGACTGAATTGATTCCGGCTGTCATTGACATCTGGAAAACATTCTGTGAGAAAAAATCACCTGTCATCAGAAAGCCGGAAGCTTTTGCGGCGGCAGTTGAATATTATGTGAATGCGATTTCTCTTAACGGCGCGTCCGTTTCTCAAGCCAAACTGGCGAAAAAATACGGCGTAAGCGCATCAACGATTTCCAGCCGTTACAAAGAAATTGAAAGCACGCTGCAAGACGAAGCAGATCGTTTTGCACAAGCACTATCCTCATAATGAAAAAAACCTTGAAAAGCCGGGCTTTTCAAGGTTTTTTTATTTCTGAAACGGAATTTTGATTTCTAACCGGAAGACGGGGTCGCGGTAGGTAAAATCCAGCCTCCCAAAAGCGCTTTTCACCAGTTTTTGAATAATATACGTGCCCATGCCTTCATGAGCGCCGCTTTTTGTTGAACGGCCAAACGATTGATACAGTGTATCGAGCACTTTTGGGTCCATGCCGGGCGTGCTGTTTTCACAAATCAGCACATAAAGCCCGCTGCGCAGCGAAGTTTCCAGCTTAATCTCCGCTTTTTCTCGGGCCTCAGCCGCGCTGTCGAGCGCATTTTCTAATATGTTGCCGACCAAGCTGACCTGATCAGCGGGTGAAAACGGAAGTGAAGAAAGCGGTGTATGCATATGCAGCGAAACCTTCACACCTGAAGTATGTGCTTTTTCAAGAAAATCATAAAGCACTCCTGCAACGTACGCATTCTCTCCCTTCAAAAAACGGTCATATTGACTGTACTGATCCGCCCAGTTTTGAATATATGCTTGTGTATCTGCCTTTGACTGTGCTGAATGGATCGCTGTTATATGCTTCATTGTATCGTGATTCCGGCTTCTAACGTCCATCAGCATTCGATTGGCGTGCTGTTCAGCTTGAGCCAGCTTATCAATTTGATCAGAGAGCCTTGCCTGCAAGGCAGACTGTCCGATACGGAGCCGTTCACACGCTGCAAATATCAAGATCGCAAACAATGCCGGCAGTATGTCAGAGCCAACCAGCACCACCGCCGCTGATATCACTTGAATCACGGCAATCCATGCACAAAGCTGGAGGGAACAGCGGTCCCACACCCGCTTCGTTTTCCATAGGTACAGCCCTGCTGCTGCCGCGCCTAAAGCAGCGGCCAGCAAAGAGACAGCTGTACTGTGCCAAAGAGCAGCAGCCCCCTGATAAAATATGAAACTAAATAAAAACAGACAAAGACATTGAAAAAGGGTAATCACGTTCCGAACTCCTCAAAAATAGTAGTTTTGAAAAAAATCAAGCTGCTGCTTGGTGATCATCGCTTTTTTAGGCGTTCCCTCAAAGGAAACCGTAAACGAATGCTTTGTATAAGCGGAAAAATGCTTTATGTAATGAATGTTGATAATAAAGGAACGGTGCGAACGGAGAAAATCCTTCTCAGGCAGGTCGCCTTTAATATCATTTAATGTTTGATACGTCTGCACCTCTTCGGCGGTTGTCACAATCGTCGTCGAACGTCCCGTCCGTTCTGCGAAAATGATATCCTTCTTTTGCAGCACGTGCATTTCAGATTTTTGCTTAATCAATATCCGCCCATTCAAACTTGTTTCCGTTTTCTTTTTCAAATAACGGTCGAAGGAAGCGTTCAGCCGGTCGGCATGGTACGGCTTCATAATATAATCATGGACGTTCAGGTCAAAGGCGTGAACGGCATATCCGCCGTTGCCGGTGACGAAAATCACGTCCACATCAAGCGAATGGGATCTGATCAAATCAGCAAGCTCGTAACCAGACATATGAGGCATCTCGATATCGGCAAGCAGCAGATCAATGTCACCGTTCTTCACCCGGCTGTAGGCTTCCTCCGCTGAATCGGTGGAAAAGACAATTTCGACATCCTGCATTCTGGACACGATCGCTTCCAATTTCTCTAAATCTACTCGATAATCATCGACAAGTCCGACTTTTACCATTATCATTCCCCTAGTTACATAGAATCATCTTTATTCTATCCCATTTCGCGACATAAAAAGAACTCTTCGCGACAACTTTATCCAACAAATCCAGCATTTCGTATATAGTCATTACTAGAAATAACGAAAAGGGAGATTGTGACATGATTACACTGACCGATTGCAGCCGCAGGTTTCATGATAAGAAAAAAGTAGTCAAAGCGGTGCGAGATGTAAGCTTAACAATTCAAAAAGGAGAAGTCGTCGGCATTCTCGGAGAAAACGGTGCCGGCAAAACCACGATGCTTAGAATGATTGCTGCCTTGCTTGAACCGTCAGAGGGCGCAATCAGAGTTGCCGGCTTTGACACGGTCAAGCAGCCGGCTGAGGTCAAAAAAAGAATCGGTGTCTTATTCGGAGGAGAAACCGGGCTTTACGACAGGATGACCGCTAAAGAAAATCTGCAATATTTCGGCCGGCTGTATGGGCTAAACCGCCACGAGATCAAAGCAAGAATAGAAGATTTATCGAAACGGTTCGGGATGCGCGATTATATGAACCGGAGAGTGGGCGGGTTTTCGAAAGGCATGAGGCAGAAAGTCGCCATTGCCAGAGCGCTGATTCACGATCCGGACATCATTTTATTTGATGAGCCGACAACTGGGCTTGATATTACGTCAAGCAACATCTTCCGCGAATTCATCCAGCAGCTGAAAAGAGAACAAAAAACGATTCTTTTCTCCAGCCACATTATGGAGGAAGTGCAGGCGCTCTGTGACAGTGTCATCATGATTCACAGCGGAGAGGTGATTTACCGAGGGGCGCTTGAATCACTATACGAGAGCGAGCGCAGTGAGGATTTGAATTACATCTTTATGTCTAAGCTTGTCAGGGGGATTTCTTAAATGCTGAGCCATATTTATAAAAAAGAAATGATCGACGCTTTGCGAGACAGAAAAACGATATTACTCACAATCTTAGTGCCGATGATTATGATGCTTGGGCTTGTATTCTTTTATGAAAGCATGCTGTCCGACAAAGGGGAGCAGTACACGCTGGCAGTCGGCCATTCGCTGCCGCCCGCACTGGAAAGCAAGCTTAATGGGATTGACGAAATCAGCGTAAAAACATTTGCAAAGCCTGAAGAGGCAGTTGATGAAGGAAAAGCAGATGCCTATCTGAACGTCCCGAAAGAGTTCGACTCATATGTCAACAGCATGACACCTTTTAAGGTTGATGTTTACGGCAATTCAATCGATCAAGGGTCGTCAAATGCCATGCAGCTTGTGCAGTCTGCCTTAGATCAGTACAAAAATGAAATTGTGCAGGAACGTTTAACAAATAAGCACATTGATCAATCGGTAATCCAGCCGTTTACGATTCAGCAAAAGGAAGCGGCAGAGGAGAAAGGGGCCTCCGCTATTATGCTTTCTGCCATTCTGCCCATGCTGATTCTGACATCCATTGTTTCCGGCGCAATGCCGATTGCTCTTGATATCATGGCCGGGGAAAAGGACCGGAAATCAATCGAGGCGCTGCTGTTGACGCCAGTCAGCAGAAACAAAGTGCTGGTCGGCAAGTGGCTTGCGGTTTCTACTTTTGGAGTTGCTTCGGGTGTATTGGCTTTGGTGTTTTTGATTTTGTCCACCGTGTTATTTACCGAGAATTTAAAAACGGCCTTCCAGCTGGGAGATCATATGTGGAGTGTAATCGGCGCTTCAGCCTTAATCATCGTGCTTTCTGCATTGCTGATCTCTGCGATGGAGCTTTTCATCAGCATTATTTCCAGCTCGGTAAAAGAAGCGCAAAGTTATATGTCTTTCATCGTCTTTCTGCCTATGCTCCCGATGTTTTTCATCCTCAGCAAGGCACCGAATCAATTTGACTTGTCGTACTTTCTCATCCCGTTTTTGAACCTGCATGCGTTATTTAAACAGCTTTTATTCGGGATGGTTGAGCCGGCTGCCATTTTGTACACGTCAGGAACCATCGCCGTGCTCATCGCCATTTTCTTTTTACTGGCCAGAGCCTGTTTCTTGAAAGACAAATGGGTCCTGCCAAAATAAACTTGCAAAAGGAGAAATACACTTTCTCCTTTTTGTATATCCTGAAAAAAGAAGGAAAATAGAAAAAGGATATCTAATACAGAAAGTGACCCTGCACTATTTTTCATCAAAATTGGTTTCAAAGGAGAAGGAACAATGGATCAAACACGTACACTTGGCAAGACGAAGCTGCAGGTGAAGCGGATCGGGTTCGGCGCGAATGCGGTCGGCGGGCATAATCTATTTCCGAATCTGAATGATGAAACAGGGAAAGATTTGGTGCGGACGGCATTGGATGGCGGCGTGAACTTTATTGATACCGCCTTTATATACGGACTGGGGCGTTCTGAGGAATTAATCGGCGAAGTTGTGCAAGAACGAGGCGTGCGGAATGAGCTCATTATTGCCACCAAAGGGGCTCATAAAGAAGTGAACGGCAGCATTGAATTAGACAACAGCCGGGAGTTTCTTCGCGGCGAGGTGGAAAAGAGCCTGAAGCGGCTGAAAACAGATTACATTGATTTGTATTATGTTCATTTCCCGGATGGGAAAACGCCTCTCGCTGAAGTGGCGGGCACGCTGAAGGAGCTGAAGGATGAGGGTAAAATCAAAGCGATCGGCGCTTCGAACCTCGATTATCAGCAATTGCAGGAATTTAATGCTGACGGTTATTTGGAGGTCTTCCAAGCTGAATACTCTCTCATTCAGCGTGATGCCGAGAAGGAGCTGCTTCCGTACTGTGAAAAACACGGCATTTCCTTTATTCCTTATTTTCCGCTCGCGTCCGGGCTGTTGACAGGAAAATTCACGAAAGACACGGCCTTTGATGACTTCAGAAAGGATAAGCCGCAATTTCAGGGAGAAGCGTTTATTCACAATCTCAAAAAAGTAGATAAGCTGAAAGCGGTAGCGGAGGAAAAACAAGCGGAGACGGCACATGTCGCCTTGGCGTGGCTGTTAACAAGACCGGCGATAGACGCTATCATTCCAGGCGCTAAACGTCCTGAACAATTGAAAGATAACCTGAAAACCTTGAACATTGAATTAACCGAAGATGAAGTGAACTTCATCAGCGGAATCTTCACATAAAAAAGGAAATAGCTTGGAGGCTATTTCCTTTTGGTGTTTTATTCTTTGATGAATGCTTCGACTAATTCTGCTGCTCTGTAATCGTCCATATCAAGCTGCCATTGGTCGATGTCATTTTTCTTCATTTTCACTTCAACCGTTTTTTCAGATGAAGCCGGTCCGAGCTTCTTGAATTCTTCAGGATAGACTTGAAGCGCATATTTCACAGCATCCTCATAGCTGGCGCCAGAATTTTTGCTGTAGTAGTCTTTCACTCTGTCTTCGATTCGGTCTGAGAGTGAAGATGCATCTACCGGTTTAATTGTGGCTTCAACAATCGCTTCGTCTTTTGAGATCGAAGTTGTTTTCGCCTGGATGGAAGAGTTTTTGCTTAATCCCTCTTTAATGCCGTTCACGATATTATCAAGCGCTTTGCTGTCGGCATATGTGCTGGAAAGGCCCGAAGCTGAGAGATAGCCGTCTTTCGCTGATTCGTTGAAATCACTTACAATTTTATTTTTGTTGTCCCCGGTGATTTTTTCGAAATCAGCGTTGTCTTTACCGAAAAGAAGGACATCAACATAAGCTGATAATGCTTTTGCAGAGTCTTGGAGCTGGTCTGCTGTCGCAAGGATCTTTTTGTCTTTTCCGTCAATTTTGAAAGTAACTGATTTTGGCTTTTTATCACCGTAAGATTCCGGCGTATAGTTAAGCTCGTATTTCTCGCCTTCATCTACAACATAGAAGAGGCTACCTTCAACCGATTTGTCAGCGTTAATCGTGCTGCTGCGCAGCTTTTCGTTATAATCCTCGGGATCTGTGTCAGACATCTTAGTATCATCTTGATACAAAGTGAAATCCATACTGTCTACATTCAGCGGTTCTTTTCCTGTGTTTTTCACAGCGACATTGACTTTTAACACAAGCTGGTCATCTGAAGTGGATTTATCATATTTGGACGGCAGTGTATAAGAGACATCCTTGATTTTGACTTGAGCTATATCTGAGCTTTTTTCTGTTTCTGAATTTTTCTTCTCCGCGCTTGTTTTGCTTCCGGAACAAGCAGCTGTAAACATCATCAGCAGAAGAATTAGGAAAACAGCGTACGTTTTTTTCTGAAACATTCATTTTTCCTCCTCAAATGGTTTAGGAAAGGGGAGTCTTTTGTCTTTGAGAAATAGATCTTTTTGAATGGATTAGCATCATATAACCAAAAAAATCAGTTCTTTTCTCACGGTTTTCACCGGATTTTCTGGAAACTCCGCCCTTCTTTGTCATGAATGGACCTATAAAAAGTTACAACGGATTTAATTTTAAGATTATTAGCTTTTATATTGAATAGGTTCATCATACTATTTTTGGTGAAAAATGTTCTGGAAAAATTGGTAAACTCAGAAATTTGTGTATTTTAGACTACTACTTTTTGATTAGTTGAAGGGGACATAAGAACGATGAAAGGGGCCATCTTGGTGAAGAAAGAGGAACTGAAGCAAAAAGCACTGGAAATCGGCCGGGTGCCGACACACTTAAAACTGGAAATTGAAGATTATGGCGATGATGAGAAAAGCGCACATTTTTGTTGGACAGATCCTCAGGATGAACACATCGGCATTATCGTGGAACTTGGGCCGGATGGACAGCTGAAATCTCTTTCCCGAGATATTGAGGCTGAAAGCGGAGAAAGGCTGTCTGAGGAGAAATTAGAGGATATCATGCGCCAATTTGTAGAGACTCATTATCCCGGGGTGCTGTCAGTCTTTGTGCGTGAAGAAGAGAACTGTACATCCGACGATAAAGTGAGATTTTCATATGTTCAAATGGAGGACGGTCTTCCTCTTCCCATGAGCGGATTTATGGGTGAAGTTTCCTTATCAGGTGAGATCATTTACTTTCGCTATTACGGCAAAGCGGGCAGCATCATCAAGCCAAAGCGGGTCGCTGATGAAGAAGAGGCATTTGCCTTCATCAAGAAGGACGTGGAGTTCAACCTTTTGTTTGAGGTTCTCCATCGTTCTGTTTACAAAAACGGGGACGATCAACCGCATTTGGTGTATGAGCCTGAATGCAGGGCCGTTACCGTGCCTGCCGATTTGGTGAAAGAAGAACAAGCATTTGATGATGACGATGACAGGGAGCCGGAAAGCTTTCCTCTCCCTTTATTCGAAGGCATTCACGAAAAGGCTGATCTTGGCAGTATGATCGGAATGGAAAAAGGGTTTGTCAAAGAGCGGGAAGCGGATTTGGGAGACGGGAGAATAAGGACCGTTTGGCGGAATCCGGATGATCCCGTGTATCAGCCGGCGGATAAAAGCATGGACAGCTGGTTTAGAGGACGGGTTCATCAAGTGCTGAAAACCATTCATAACAAAGAAACCGGAAAACTCGAAGGCGTCATGTCATTTATGGAGAAAAAAAGCCCGTTGACAGTAACTGAGGCAGAGTGCGAAAAAATTGCGCTTCGTTTTCTGTTTGCTTTATTCCCGAATGCCGATCAATATTTTAAGATCAAATATGACGAACCCGATGAAGAAGAAAACGCAGTCGCTGGTTTTACATTTGAAACTCACTGTCACGGGGTTCCGCTCCGGTTTGGGCAGATCAGAATCTGCGTCAGCCGCCAGACAGGGCATATCACCGTTTATATGGCACCGGATATTGACCCGAAGGAGCTGGAAGCCATTCATCCCGTTCCGGCCATTTCAGCAGAACAAGCCAAGTCTATCTTTTGGCAGCATTTTAAAGTTGAGCTTGGTTGGGAGAGAGAATACCGCGATGATGAAGAACAGAGCTACCGGCTCGTCTATAAGCCGGTGTATCCGCGTTTTATCGAAGCCCATACAGGAGAGCCCGTTTTCAGTTCATGGTAAGATAGCCAAAAGTCACACAAATGCCGCGGATATATAAGGTGAGATGTGATGAAAGTAACAGGAAGAATATCAGAAAACAACGACAATAATAGAAAAGGACCTTTCTTCACTTTAAATGAAGAAAGGTCTTTTTATATAATAAACAGGATTCTCTTTGTCGTAGACTCTTTGAAAGGATGACTTCATTGGTTAATAAACAGCTGAAAAAGAAGGCGCAAGAGATCGGGAATGTACCTCCGCATTATGAGCTTGAGATAGAAGATTACGACCAAAAGCAAAAGAAGAAGAGGCAGGCATACTTCATCTGGAAGGACCCTGAAGATCCGGAAAAGCACATTACAGTTGAACTCCGACATGACGGCGCTTTGCTCACCTTTTCAACAACCGTCCGCTCCGAGACAGACAAAAAACTTCCAGATGCCGAGTTGAAGCTGATGGCTCTTCAGTTTGCTGCTGCCAATCATCCCGGCACATTTATGAAATTTCACTTTCAAGGTAAGGAAGAACGGGGACAGCATATCCGTTTTATCTATACCAAAATGGAACTGGGGCTTCCGCTTCCCAATTCAGGCTTTTTAATTGATATGACACGCAGCGGACAGATTGTCCATTTCTTATATTACGGAGAAGGGCATAAAGCCGAAGTTCCAAAGGAATTTGTAGCAAAAGAGAAGGTTGTGTCCCATTACTTAAATACAATGTCTTTGCAGCTGATGTACGATGTCATTGATGGCGAACAGGCACCCAGGCTTGTATATGAACCGATTTTGCCGGGATACAGCTACCCCGCGGATGTAGACGAAATCGTGCCTGACCAGCATATCGCAGATGAAAGAATAGAAAACGGGGCGCCCCTGCCGCCGCTTCAAAACACGGAAGAAATCAATATATATGCCATGCTGGGCCTCACCTCTGATATGCAGAAAGTCAGTGAAAAGGACTTTGGAGAAGAAATAGGAAGCACGTGGCGAAAAGGCACTGCGCCGGAGCGTAAAGATTTAAGCATTGGAAGTTATTTTGAAACGAGAAATAAAAACACAATCAAAATGAAGACGGATAAAAAAAACGGAAAATTAAAAGCAGCGCTTTCTTTTATGGACCAGCGGAACAACCGCCAATGCTCAACGGAAGAATGCCAAAGGATAGCGCTTCAATTTTTGTATGCCCTCTATCCGAGAGCAGCTGAGTTTTTCAGAGCGAATCCCGTCCGAATTGATGAAAGAGGGAGGGTCCGCAACCATTTTTCTGTCTGGTATAAAGGAGTGCCGCTGCGGTTCGGCGCTGCCCGCATCATTGTCAATCCGGAAACGGGAATGATTGACGCTTTTATGGCGCCGGATATTGATCCAGAACGATTGGAAACAATCAATCACAGGCCGGATGTTTCAGCTGAAGAAGCGAAAGAAACGTTTTTGGCCGCATTTGATGTGAAGCTGGAGTGGCAGCCTGATTTTACAGCAGGCAGCGATCAGCATTACAAACTTGTCTATAAGCCGGTTTATCCTTCCTATATTGATGCGCACATAAGGAAAAAGAAAAGGCTGTGAGGGTGTCTAGTCAGGAATCATCTCCAAGTGGGGGTAGTCCTTGAATCGTTTCCAGTCCCCGCCCCACTCAAAGCCGAGTTTCTTAGCGATCTCGACAACCTCCAGCCAATCTGATTTTCCGTTTTGATTGCCGTCATATTCCATATCCCATATGATGCTGCCATCCTTTTTTTGAAGGGCGAAATCAATAGCTAAACCATAGTTATGATACGATTCCCCTCCTCTTGCATAGGTGACAATATTCCCTTTTTTTGTACGTCCCTGTTTATATAATTCGTCTTGTTCCTTAAAGGACCGGAATCCTTCTGTAATGACGACGGTAATGCCTTTATTCGCTGCTGCGGCCTTGAGGGCATCGGCATTCTGCTTCACAATCGGATGAAGATCCGAAGGGACAGGCATATCCTGCAGGGCATTTTGAGAATGCCATTCGTGCCGTATATAACTAAAACACAGATCAAGAAGAAACAGAATACATAAGATAACAGATGTTTTTGCTGATAATTTCATATCGGTCTCACTTTCTCATGATGTGCTAAATGTTAACGCTTATACGATTGACTCTCTCTAAAAGCGAACAGCTATGATAAAATATAACATAAATAGTAGCAGGAGGAAGGAGGCAGACCGATGAGAGCAAAGATTCCATCTGAGGAAGTGGCAGTAAAGCTAAACGAATGGTACAAGCTCATTCGCGCATTTGAAGCAGATCAAGCAGAAGCGTTAAAGCAGGAGATCGAATACGATTTAGAAGACATGGAAGAAAATCAGGACTTGCTTTTGTATTTTTCTTTGATGGAATTCCGTCATCGTATCATGCTTGATAAGCTGATGCCGGTGAAAGACAGCGACACCAAGCCTCCGTTCTCAGATATGCTGAACGAAATTGAAAGCAATCAGCAAAAACTTACAGGCTTATTGGAATACTACTTTTATTATTTCAGAGGGATGTACGAATTTAAGCAGAAAAATTTCATATTAGCGATTGACCATTATAAACATGCCGAGGAAAAGCTCGAGTATGTCGAGGATGAGATCGAAAAAGCTGAGTTTCTTTTTAAGGTTGCAGAAGTGTATTATCACATCAAACAAACGTATTTTTCAATGAATTATGCGAGCCAGGCGCTTGATATCTATACGAAATATGAATTGTACGGGCGCCGCCGCGTGCAGTGTGAATTTATCATCGCCGGAAATTTGACCGATGTTTATCATCATGAAAAAGCGCTGACACACTTGTGCAGCGCCTTAGATCATGCCAGGCAGCTTGAAGAAGCGTACATGATCGCCGCTGCCCATTATAATGTCGGACACTGTAAGTACAGTCTGGGCGATTACAGTGAAGCGGAGGGCTATTTCAAAACAGCCGCCGCCATTTTTGAGGAGCACAATTTTCAGCAGGCCGTTCAAGCCGTTTTTTCACTGACCCATATCTACTGTAAAGAGGGAAAATACGACAAAGCGGCAGAGACGTATGGCCGCGGGGTAAAGAGCGCCGCTGAATGGGAAGATGACATGTATTTGACGAAATTCCGCCTCATTCATGAGCTGTATCTTGGAAGCGGCGACCGGAGTGTGCTTAAAGAATGCTTTGATCTGCTGGAATCCCGCCAGCTTCTTGCAGATGCTGAGGATCTGCTGCATGATACAGCGGAACGTTTCAATCAGCAGGAACGTTACGAGTCCGCCGCTTTCTTTTACCGCAGGCTGATGAATATTAAAAAGAAGCTTGCTGAGCAGCGTTTTCAATAGGTGGTGGCAGAGAACATAATCGGTTCTCTGCTTTTTTTTATGCTGTTTTCAACCCGAAAAAATAGGGTATTTTCCACTGCATAATGGAAAATCAGAGGAGGATATCGTTTATGTATAAAGATTTAACCGGAAAAACAGCGATTGTGACAGGTTCTTCAAAAGGAATAGGGAAAGCCATTGCGGAACGATTTGGACAGGAGAAAATGAATGTTGTTGTGAATTACCACAGCGATCCATCTGGAGCCGATGAAACTGTGGACATCATTAAGCGTAACGGAGGGAAAGCTGTCGCAGTTGAGGCGGATGTGTCCAAAGAAGCAGGGATTCAGGCGCTCTTGGACACCGCTTTAGAGCATTTTAGCACGCTCGATGTCATGGTGAACAACTCCGGCTTTAACGGCACGGAAGCCATGCCGCATGAGATGAGTCTAGAAGATTGGCAGAGAGTCATTGATGTCAATGTCACCGGAACCTTTATGGGAGCCAAAGCAGCGCTTAACCACATGATGAAAAATAATATCAAAGGCAATGTGCTGAATATCTCTAGCGTTCACCAGCAGATCCCGCGCCCCGTCAACGTCCAGTATTCCACGTCCAAAGGCGGCATCAAGATGATGACAGAAACGCTGGCGCTCAACTATGCGGATAAGGGAATCCGTGTCAACGCGATAGCGCCCGGCACCATTGCAACAGAATCAAATGTTGATACGAAAAAGGAAGAGAACAAACAAAAACAATTGAAGAAAATCCCGATGAAAGCTTTCGGAAAGCCGGAAGAAGTGGCAGCAGCAGCGGCTTGGCTCGTATCTGAGGAAGCGAGCTATGTGACCGGCACAACACTATTCGTCGACGGCGGAATGACACTTTATCCATCTCAGCTTGAATAGAACACTAAACAGGGGGATTGCGGGATGAAAACAGACTGGTGGAAGGATGCGGTGGTGTATCAAATTTATCCGAGAAGCTTTCAGGACAGCAATGGAGATGGAATGGGAGACCTGCGGGGGATCATTTCCCGCCTTGATTACATAAAGGAGCTCGGGGCAGATGTGATTTGGATTTGCCCGATTTATCCTTCTCCGAATGTTGATTACGGCTATGATGTGACGGACCATAAGACGATTATGGATTCATACGGAACGATGGGCGATTTTCACGAGCTGCTTGACGAGGTGCATCAGCGCGGATTAAAGCTGGTGATGGATTTTGTGTTAAATCACACCTCGGTCGAGCATCCATGGTTTAAAGAAGCGGAGCTGGACAAAAACAGCAAATACCGCAGCTATTACTTTTGGCGCCCCGGCACAAAGAACGGCCCTCCGACGGACTGGGTGTCTGACTACGGATGCCCGGTCTGGCAATACGAGGAGCACACGGGAGAATATTATCTCCATATGAATGCCGTCAAACAAGCTGATTTAAATTGGGAACATCCTGAGGTGCGCCAAGCGGTGTTTGACATGATGAGGTTTTGGCTCGATAAAGGGGTAGACGGCTTGCGCATTGATCAGCTCCATCTCATTTCTAAGAAAGAATATCTTCCTTCGTATGAGGACTATATCAATCAGCAGGCAGAGCTGAAGCCTTTCCAGCCAAATGGCGAACGAATTCATGACTATTTAAAAGAAATGACAGATGAAGTATTTTCCCGGTACGATGTGATGTCTGTCGGAGAGGTTGGCTCTGTTACACCGGAGGAAGGGCTAAAGTATACGGGAACCGATAAGCATGAACTGAATATGATTTTTCACTTTCAGCATATGGAGCTTGACCAGCAGCCGGGAAAAGAACATTGGGATGTAAAGCCCCTTGAGCTTTCTGATTTAAAATCGGTTTTGACATCATGGCAAAAGCAGCTGGAACATCAAGGGTGGAATACTTTGTATTGGTGCAACCACGACCAGCCCCGGATTGTGTCCAGGTTCGGAGACGATGGGGAATACCGCAAAGCATCTGCGAAAATGCTGGCCACCGTTCTTTATCTCATGAAGGGAACGCCATATATTTATCAGGGAGAAGAAATCGGGATGACAAACGCGCCGTTTACCCGGATTGAGGACTACAAAGATATCCAAACGATCAATATGTATCATAAACGGGTATTTGAAAAAGGCTATGATCCAGAAGACGTGATGAGATCGATCTTAGCCAAAAGCCGGGATCATGCCCGGACGCCGATGCAGTGGAGCAACGGCAAAAATGCCGGATTTACTGACGGCACGCCTTGGTTGAAGGTCAACCCGAACTTCACGGCCATCAATGTGGAAGAGGCACAGACAGACCCTGATTCGATCCTAACCTATTATAAAAAGCTGATCAGCCTGAGAAAGCAGTACGCTGATCTCATCAAAGGAAGCTATGAACTTTTGCTTCCGGATGATCCGCAGCTGTTTGTGTACGTGAGAGAAAATGGTAAACAACAGCTTTTGTCGGTGAATAACTTTTCAAAAGAGCAAGCTGTTTTCAGGTGGCCTAAGAACTGTGGCAAGGCTCAGGCATCCCTGCTTCTCAGCAATTATAAAAACAACGGTGACCTTGCTGATGAAATGGTGTTTCAGCCTTATGAGAGCAGGGTGTATCTTCTGGACAATTCAATCAAATGACTCAGCCCGGCATTTTCAGCCGGGTTTTTTAAGTCATATATTGGCGCCATAGACGGGAAGAATAACATCAAAATGAAAATTACTCTTGCAAAACGTAATGACTTCGGTTTATTATGATATAGGATTACAAAATCGTTATCATTTTGATTTAAAGTTACTGAAAAAGAGGGGATATACGATATGTTTAAAAAATGGAGCGGCTTGTTTGTGATTGCAGCATGCTTTTTATTGGTTGCAGCATGCGGCAACTCATCAACAAAAGGGTCGGCGGACTCAAAGAGTGATAAACTGCATGTTGTCACAACGTTCTACCCGATGTATGAATTTACAAAACAAATTGTAAAAGACAAAGGCGATGTGGATCTGTTAATCCCATCTTCCGTTGAACCGCATGATTGGGAACCGACGCCGAAAGACATTGCCAACATTCAGGATGCTGATTTGTTCGTTTATAATAGTGAATACATGGAGACGTGGGTTCCGTCAACTGAAAAAAGCATGGGCCAAGGGCATGCCGTTTTCGTCAATGCGAGCAAAGGCATTGATTTAATGAAAGGCTCTGAAGAAGAACATGAGGAGCACGGAGAGCACGAGGAGCATGAGCATGGGGAGCATGAGCACAGCCATGAAATGGACCCTCACGTATGGCTCAGCCCTGTTCTGGCGCAAAAGGAAGTTAAAAATATAACGGCCCAAATCGTAAAGCAGGACCCGGATAATAAAGAATACTACGAGAAAAATAGTGCAGAATATATTGCAAAACTGCAGGATCTTGATAAACTATATCGTACAACCGTAAAAAAAGCGGCGAAGAAAGAATTCATCACGCAGCATACAGCTTTTGGCTATTTGGCAAAAGAATACGGCCTGACTCAGGTTCCGATTGCAGGGATTTCTCCTAACCAAGAGCCAAGCGCAGCCGACTTGGCAAAGCTGAAAACATATGCCAAAGAACATAACGTAAAAGTGATTTACTTTGAAGAAATTGCATCCTCAAAGGTCGCAGAAACGCTTGCCAATGAAATCGGCGCGAAGACAGAAGTGCTCGATACACTGGAAGGCTTAAGCAAAGAAGAACAGGATAAAGGTTTAGGGTATATCGACATTATGAAACAAAACCTCGATGCCCTGAAAGATTCACTATTGGATAAATCATAAGATAGTGTGCGCCGGAGGGTGCACACTATTTCTTTGTGAGAAAGGAAGATTGACATGAATCTCGTCTCATTGAAAGATATCGTTTTCGGCTATTCCCACACGCCTGTGTTGGATAAAGTATCACTTGATATTGAAAGCGGTGAGTTTGTCGGCATCACAGGACCAAACGGGGCCTCTAAATCGACGCTCATGAAAGTAATGCTCGGCATGCTGAAACCGTGGGAAGGCACGGTGACGATCAGTAAAAGGAATACAGAAGGAAAACGCCTGACGATAGGGTACGTTCCGCAGCAAATTTCTTCATTTAATGCCGGCTTTCCGAGCACGGTACTGGAGCTTGTTCAGTCAGGCCGATACACAAAAGGGAAATGGTTTAAACGTTTAAATGAAGAAGATCATCTCGAAGTGGAAAAAGCGCTGAAAATGGTGGAAATGTGGGAGCTCCGCTATCGGAAAATCGGCGATTTATCAGGCGGACAGAAGCAGAAAATCTGTATCGCCAGAATGCTCGCCAGTAACCCGGATCTCCTAATGCTGGACGAACCGACAACAGCCGTTGACTACGACAGCAGAAAAGGATTTTACGAATTTATGCATCACCTTGTGAAAAATCACAACCGCACAGTTGTAATGGTTACTCACGAGCAAAATGAAGTACAGCAGTTTTTAGATAAAGTAATTCGATTAGAGAGAGGAGAAAAAGGCGGATGGAAATGTTTGACTTGGAATTCATGCGACGAGCTTTTCTAGCAGGCGGCATGATTGCCATCATGGCTCCGATACTAGGAGTGTATCTCGTTCTCAGAAGACAGGCCTTAATGGCTGACACACTTTCACATATTTCATTGTCAGGTGTTGCCATCGGCTTTTTCCTCAGCACCAATATTACCGCGGCGAGCATAGTCGTCGTGACCGTCGGCGCAATTGGGATTGAATACATGCGGCGGGCATATCGGACGTATTCAGAGGTGTCCATTGCCATCTTAATGGCGGCTGGTTTGTCCTTCGCGATGTTTTTAATCAGCTTTTCAAAAGGCACCGCCAATATGAGCATCGATCAATACCTTTTTGGATCGCTCGTGACAGTAAATCAGCAGCAGGTGTATATTATTGGCATCATTACATTGCTGATCCTGCTTTACTTTATCGTACTGAAAAGACCGCTCTACCTGCTGACGTTTGATGAAGCAACAGCAAAAACATCAGGAATCAATACAAACTTCCTGTCGATGTCCTTCAGTATCGTCACAGGCCTTGCGATCTCAGTTATTATCCCGATCATCGGAGTTCTTCTTGTATCAGCCCTGCTCGTATTGCCGGCAGCATTCGCTATCAGAATTGCAAAAGGCTTTAACATGGTATTTATTACAGCCATACTCATTTCGTTATTCAGCGTATTTATGGGGCTGACATCGTCCTATCAGCTCGGAACGCCGCCAGGGCCGTCCATTACCCTGCTTTTGATCGTTCTGCTTTTGATCGGATTTGCAGTTCAGGGAGTTTGGACATTTATCAAAAAAGAAGCCCTGCGTAAAAAAGGGCGCCGGTAACATGAAAAGCAGTTTTCCATAGGGAAAACTGCTTTTTTTATAGAAACATCCCGGCAAGACGCTCATATGATTCCTTTTTCGCCTCAAAATCAAACACATTGCATAGAACCATGATTTCATTTGTTTCATAGCGGTCTGTCAGCTCTAAAAGCTGCTGTTTGACAGTAGTTGGAGAACCGATCACCATCCGCTTTCTGTTCTCTTCTATAAGTTTTTTATCGGACTCTGTGTAGGGATGCGCTTTTGCCTCCTCGATGCTCGGCACTCGGCTGTCCAAGCCTTTTCCGACACGAAGAAGCCATAAATCCTGGCTTAGGGCGAGCTCTTCTGCCTCTTCATCTGTTTTTGCACAAATGACAAAAATCGTAAACAGTGCCGTCGCAGACGAGAAATGAGCTGATGGCCGAAAGCTTTCCCAGTAAACGCGAAATGCATTTTCTCCTCGCTCAGGATTAATGAAATGCCCAAATACATATCCAATGCCCTGATGCGCCGCGCGTCTTGCGCTGTTTTCACCGAGACCGAGCACCCATAGCTCCGGTACAGTGTCAATTAGGGGCGCCGCTTTGATTCCGGCATACGGATGCCCGGGAGGAAGCGAATCTGTGAGAAAATAAGAGACATCCTGCAGCTGTCTGTTAAATTCGGTTAAGCTCTTTTTTACCCCGTCTGTTAGCGCAAGACGGGTTTTTGTCGTGCCGCCGGGAGAACGCCCGACGCCGAGGTCAATCCGGTTCGGATACAGTGCTTCAAGCTGGCGAAAGGTTTCTGCTACCTTAAACGGGCTGTACTGGGGCAGCAGCACACCGCCTGACCCGACACGAATCGTGCTCGTGTGTGCTGCGATGTGAGCGATCATGATTTCAGGCGCTGTGCTTGCCAGTCCTTTCGTGCTGTGATGTTCGGCAAACCAATAACGCTTATATCCCCACTGTTCGCTTAATTGGGCAAGCTCAACCGAATGCTGAAGAGTTGCCACAGGGCTTTCTCCTTTAGAAACAGGTGCCTGGTCAAGTATGCTTAAATGAATCAAAAGGCCGCTTCCTTTCTGTCTGTTTTTAGAATGTGACACAAGAATAGGCAAAATGACTCGCTCACGTCAAATGGTTTGTTTAAGATGCGTACTTCATAGCATTTGCAAAACATATATCAAATATGGAAGTTTTTTTTCGAGGATTTTCGTCAATTATTCTTAACTTTTACGAAACTTTGATATAATAACAAACGTATATATTAATAATTTACGGCTTATTTTCCTTGTGAGCGTAAAAATAAATGTGACTATCTTCACATTTCGATGAGTAGGAGTGAATCGTGTGGCAATTTCTTTAGAAAAAGGTCAGCGAATTGATTTAACAAAAGGAAAAGCCGGTCTGTCAAAATTGATGGTCGGTCTCGGCTGGGACCCGGTGTCCTCAGGCGGAGGATTCTTCAGCAAACTGCTTGGCGGAGGCGGTCCGAATATAGACTGTGACGCTTCAGTGCTGATGCTGGAAAACGGAAAATTCACCGATAAGAAAAATATAATTTATTTCGGCAACCTGAAAAGCCGCTGCGGCAGTGTAAAGCACACAGGCGACAACCTGACAGGCGATGGTGCGGGCGATGACGAGCAAATTATGATAGATTTGGGAAAAGTGCCTGCAAACATCGATAAGCTTGTATTTGTTGTAAATATTTATGATTGTGTCAGAAGAAAACAAGATTTCGGCATGATTCAAAATGCGTTTATCCGTGTAGTCGATCAATCTAATCATGAAGAAATGCTCAAATACAATTTGAGAGACAATTATGCAGGCAGAACAAGCCTGATTACAGCAGAAATCTACCGCAGCGGCAGCGAGTGGAAGTTTGCGGCGATTGGTGAAGGCACAAACGATACGAGATTAGAAGATATTATCAGCCGGTACGTATAAAAGAAAAGGAGTGGATGAAACATGGCAATTTCATTGGCAAAAGGACAAAAGGTAGATTTAACAAAAACAAATCCGGGTCTTTCAAAGGTTGTTGTCGGTTTAGGCTGGGATACGAATAAGTATGACGGCGGGCACGACTTTGACCTTGACTCAAGTGTGTTTCTGTTAGACGCAGCAGGCAAATGCGCGTCTCCAAACGATTTTATTTTCTACAACCAGCTTGAAGGCGGCAACGGTTCAGTCGTTCATTCAGGCGATAACCTGACTGGTGCTGGCGAAGGCGACGATGAGAGTGTCAAAGTGAATCTCAGCGCAGTGCCTGCCAATATTGATAAAATCTCATTTGTTATCACCATTCACGACGCTGAAGCACGCAGCCAAAACTTCGGACAAGTATCAAACGCGTTCGTGCGCATCGTAAATGAAGAAACAAATGAAGAGCTCATCCGTTACGACCTTGCCGAAGATTTCTCTATTGAAACGGCAATTATTGCAGGGGAGCTTTACAGACATAACGGCGAGTGGAAATTCTCCGCTATCGGCTCAGGCTACCAAGGCGGCCTTGCCCGCATCGCAACGGACTACGGTTTACAAGTCGGTTAAGACAAATACGAAGAGCAGTAAGGAGAGAGGCAGTATGGCCATTCAATTATCAAAAGGACAGCGCATTGATTTAACAAAAACAAATCCGGGACTCGCAAAAGCGGTGATCGGCTTAGGCTGGGATACAAACAAGTACTCCGGCGGACACGATTTTGACCTGGATGCTTCAGCCTTTTTAGTTGATGCGCATGATAACTGCGTGAATGATCTCGATTTCGTCTTCTATAATAACCTTGAACATCCGAGCGGCGGTGTCATCCATACGGGTGACAACCGCACGGGTGAGGGTGACGGAGATGATGAGCAGATTATCGTTGATTTCTCAAAGATCCCTGCTCACATTGAGAAAATCGGCATCACAGTGACCATTCACGACGCTGAAGCACGCAGCCAAAACTTTGGACAAGTTTCCAATGCGTTTGTGCGTGTTGTGGACGAAGAGACGCAGAATGAGCTTCTTCGCTTCGACTTGGGAGAAGATTTCTCCATTGAAACAGCTGTTGTCGTTTGTGAGCTTTACAGACACGGCGGCGAATGGAAATTCAATGCGATCGGCAGCGGTTTTTCCGGCGGGCTGGCTGCATTGTGCCGGAACTACGGTTTGCAAGTGTAAGCGAGTGACAAATAGAGAAGTCACCGTTTCAAATTAATAGGAGGAAAAAACTTGGACTTTTTACATCATATCATGTCTACGTATGCTTCATTTTTCGATTGGAAAATGTGGGGGGAAGTGCTTTCTGATCCTGTTTCATGGGGTCTGATCGGTTCCCTTGTTGTTCTGGAAGGCCTTTTATCGGCCGATAACGCGCTTGTTCTTGCGGTGATGGTCAAACACCTGCCGGAAAAACAGCGGAAAAAAGCGTTAACGTATGGTTTGTTTGGAGCTTATATTTTTAGGTTTATTTTCATCGGGCTCGGTATGCTCCTCATTAAGTTTTGGTGGATCAAGGTGCTTGGCGCGCTTTACTTGGCTTGGCTCGTCATTAAGCACTTCTGGATTGGCGAAAAAGAAGAGGACACAGACGGCATGAAGAAAAATTCTTGGATGGTCCGCACGTTCGGTATCTTCTGGGCGACTGTTATTTCAGTCGAATTAATGGACCTTGCCTTCTCTGTGGACAGCATCCTTGCCGCATTTGCGGTATCTGAAAAAGTATGGGTGCTTCTGATCGGCGGTATGCTTGGTATTCTAATGATGCGTACAGTGGCAAAAGTATTCCTTGTGCTGATTGATAAAATTCCTGAGCTGGAAAACACAGCATTCGTGTTAATCGGAATTATCGCTCTGAAAATGGCAGCGAGCGCTTTCCATTACGAAATGCCGCACTCTGTATTCTTCATTATCATTATTGCTGCATTTGCGGTAACATTCATCATTCACTACATCAACAAACAAAAGCAGGTGCGCGAACAAACAGCCGCTTCAAAAGAAGAATAAAACAAAACAAGGAGGGAGGTTCAATGTCCTTCCTTTTTTGTTACAGAAATATCGTGCAATGACAAACCGGAAAGGAGGATATGATGAGACAAGAAGAACTAACCATTCATAAAGCACTTCCGGCTGATGGGAATTGGAAAGACCTGCTGTTTCAGCCATTGCCCGAGCGGGATCACTATGAAACAGAACAAGGCATTTCTTTTTCTCGTCTTGCCGGGCAGATATTAGGCACGCCTATTGATGAAACGGACTACTATAACGAGCTGTATGAGCTGTCTATAAACGATCGCATTACCATTCTGAGTGAAACGCTTGATAAAACAATCGAGCCGGAGACTTTTCAAAAGCTCCAGCATATTCATTTTATCAATCAGAAAGAAAAAGGGCTGTCAGTCAGCCGCTTTGTTGCCTTTCTGGATGGGGAAAAACTGATTGCGAAGCACTCGAATCCCTTGATGCACCGCCATTTAAGAAAAGCGCTGATGACGCTTTTACATACCTTTGCAGATAATCATGAGCAGGGGCTGAATCATCCTGATTTTCGCAGAGTGCTGCTTGATGTCTCGAAGTTTTCGTTGAATCACCTGAATCCTTGGCTGGAAAAAACCGATATAGAGCGGGAGATGCCAAAGGTAGTTTGGTATGGAGACGCGACGAAAAGCCAGCTCTATTTCTTATATTATCTCATGTTAGTCGGCTGCGATGTTCTGCTGTTCCATCCGGCGGGAAACGATCAGCTGGCGCTTGTCGATCCGAAGCAGGAGCTCAATTTTACGGAAAAGCTTCCGGATGTTTCGGAGCTTCAGCCGTTTCCGAAAGAAAAACCGGACCGGAAATCAACAGTCGCCTACCGCTCAACAAAGGAATTTGAACATGTGCTGAATCACGAGGAGTCCATGCTGTACAAGCCATGGCAATTCAGAGATCACACACCGGTGTCTGTTACGCTCAAAACGACCTATGATGAATTGTTTTTAATCACGAAAGAGCGCGCCTTTATTCGCCCGAATTTCAAAGCTGATAAACATTCCATCGAGATTCCCAATGTATTCGCCAAAATTATGGGCGTGTCAAAAGACAATAAAGAATATTGGAACAGGCTTCATACATTAGCAGATTATCAGGAAACAGAAATGGTAAGAAGCTTTCCGTTTACAGAAGAAATAAAATCGAACTATCAATTTCATTACAGCCACGCGCTTGACCACGAAGGGAACATTGATCCGGACAAGCTGATGGCAAGCAATGTGTGGCAGTACAAGCAGCTTCCGGCGGGCGTTCAGACTGCCATTGCCAAAACGATTTCGAGAATGTGCAGGCACCCGCGGCTTAAGGCTTTGCATCAGGAACAAGTCAAGGATGTTCAAATCTACTTGTTTAAACAAACAACAAACCTGCCTGCTAATCTGCTGAAATTGATTCAAATGTTCGACTATGCGCAAACGGTTCCGAAACTCGTTTTATATCATACAGAAATGAGCGGCGGACTCACGCGTTCGGATGCTGCTTCCCTGCTGTTCCTGAATGAAATCGGAATCGACATCATCATTTATAACCCTCCCGGCCATCAAGATATTGAGCAGTTTATTGAAGAGGATCAGTATGATATCCACTGGCTGGACGACATGGTGTTTCAGCAGGACTATAAGGAGCCTTCGATTGTCAGAAGGCTGTTCAGAACGATTACCCAAAAGTAAGGAGAGAAGAAAAGCATGACAACAGAAAATCAAAACCCGCTTGTTCTCGATAAAAACGAAGAAATATCCCAGCAAAAAGCTGACGATATCCGTCTCCAGCTCCGTCAGGAACCAGAGGTAAAGCGGCTTGCGCAACAAATTGACGTCAAAAACCAAATGGAGCTGCTTGAGTACGGCAAGGAGCCAGCCGTTGAAATTTCCAAGTTCTCTGACCGCATCTTGGGGATGATGAAAACAACAAGCGTGACAGACTCCGGCACAATGCTGACTCAGCTTGGGAAAATCATGGACCGCTTCGATAAAAATGATTTTGATGAGCCAAAGGGATTGATGGCGAAAATTTTCAAACGCGGCGGCAGCATGATTGAAAAAATCTTTAAAAAGTATCAGACGCTCGGCGGAGAGATTGAAAAAATCAATGTTGAGATTTCGAAATACAAAGATGAGATGACGAAGACGAACTACACGCTCGATGAAATGTATGAAAACAACATCAAATATTATATGGAGCTTGAAAAATACGTCGTTGCCGGACAAATGAAGCTGGAAGAGATGCAGTCGATCCTTCCTTCATATGAAGAAAAAGCGGCAAGCGGAAATCAGCTGGCGCAAATGCAGCTCGATACACTGCGCAACGGCATTCAGGCGCTTGAGGAACGGGTGTATGATCTGGATATGGCGCGGATGGTGGCTCTTCAAACGGCACCTCAAATCCGTCTCTTGCAGCGCGGAAATGCAAAGCTGATCGGGAAAATCAACTCCGCGTTCATCATCACCATTCCGATTTTCAAAAACGGCATTATTCAGGCCGTTACCGTGAAACGCCAAAAGCTTGTGGCTGACTCCATGAGCGAGCTTGATCGCCGGACAAATGAGATGCTGAGACGAAATGCTGAAAATATCTCGAGCCAAAGTGTTGAAATTGCCAGAATGGCCGGCAGACCAAGCATAGATATTGAAACGATCGAATCGTCTTGGAACACGATCGTAAGCGGCATGCAGGAAACAAAACAAATCGAAGAAGAAAACAAACGCCTCCGTGAAGACGGCGCAAGACGAATTGCCCAGCTGCAGGAAAATATTAAAAAAGCAGCATTGCAGCAATAAAAAACCCCCGCTTAGCGGGGGTTTTTCTTTTACATCATTTAGTTAATGACAATGTGTAAAGACAGGTGTAAACTTAAACGGTAATCATTTTGCATATCAGAGGTGTTGGCAATGGGAAAACAACAGCCTATATCCCAGCGAAAACTGCTGGGTGTCGCCGGTTTGGGGTGGCTGTTTGATGCAATGGATGTCGGAATATTATCGTTTATTATCGCCGCGCTCCATGTGGAGTGGAATCTGTCGCCCGAAGAAATGAAATGGATCGGAAGCGTCAATTCCATCGGCATGGCTGTGGGTGCGTTTTTGTTTGGTCTGCTGGCTGATCGAATCGGCCGCAAAAAAGTGTTTATCATTACCCTTTTGTGCTTTTCGATCGGAAGCGGCATTTCCGCTTTTGTGACGAGCTTATCGGCATTCCTCATTCTGCGTTTCGTCATCGGGATGGGACTTGGCGGCGAGCTTCCAGTCGCTTCAACACTTGTTTCGGAAGCGGTTGTGCCTGAAAAGCGGGGCAGAGTGATTGTGCTTTTAGAAAGCTTTTGGGCTGTAGGCTGGCTCGTAGCGGCACTGATTTCTTACTTTGTGATACCGAACTTCGGCTGGCAGGCTGCCCTGCTGTTAACTGCGCTGACTGCTTTTTACGCTTTGTACTTGCGGACGAGTCTGCCTGATTCGCCGAAATATGAGTCGCTTTCTGCCAAAAAGAAATCGGTGTGGGAGAATGTAAAAAGCGTCTGGGCAAGACAGTATATACGGCCGACAGTCATGCTATCGATCGTTTGGTTCTGCGTGGTGTTTTCTTATTATGGCATGTTCCTATGGCTGCCGAGTGTCATGCTGCTGAAAGGCTTCAGTATGATTCAAAGCTTTGAGTATGTCCTGCTGATGACACTTGCTCAGCTTCCGGGCTATTTTTCTGCTGCGTGGCTGATCGAAAAAGCCGGCCGAAAGTGGATACTCGTCATTTACCTGATAGGTACAGCAGGAAGCGCCTATTTCTTCGGAACGGCGGATTCCTTAGGCCTTCTGCTTACGGCTGGAATGCTGTTATCGTTTTTCAATCTTGGCGCGTGGGGTGTTCTGTATGCCTATACACCGGAGCAATACCCGACAGCGATTCGCGCAACAGGTTCAGGAACAACAGCAGCGTTTGGAAGAATCGGCGGCATCTTCGGGCCGCTGCTCGTCGGAACGCTGGCAGCCCGTCATATTTCGTTTTCGGTCATCTTCTCGATCTTTTGCATTGCAATCTTACTCGCGGTTGTTTGTATATTGATTATGGGAAAAGAAACGAAACAAACTGAACTTGAATAGGAAAAGCACCTCTTGAATGAGGTGCTTCTTTTACATTTGTGCTCGGGCTGTAGATCGGCGTTTCCCGGTTTTACTGATTGTCTGGTAGAGTGCCATGGACAGTATGAACAGAATGGCAGTAAATCCTGTGACGGCTCCGAAATGCTGTGAGTTTTGATATAAAAAGCCTGCAACACATGTGCCGACAGTGGTTCCTGCATACATAGCGGCATTGGAAAGGGGAGCGATGGTTCCTCGCGCGATATGAAACAGATATGTATAGAGAAAACCCTTTGTTAGAGGGTTTCCAAAAAGCCAGGCAGGTATGTTTGAAATGTGTCTTCACGCAGGCTGACATATTTTGTCCGCGAATCTTTCCGGGTTGCCGTCAACCCTGCTTCACGCAGCGTTTTAAAATGATAAGATGCTGTGGTTTTGACAATATTGCACTTTTCACCTACTTCACCGCAGCTGAGTTCTTTTCCGCTGTAATAAAGCGTACGAATCATAGCAAGCCTCGATTCATCAGACAGTGCTTTACATATTTGGGCTCTGATTTGATCATCTAATAGTTTCGTAGTCATGAAACTCATAATTGGAGTCGGTATAACAACTTATTTTCCAGTAAAGGAGCAGGAAGTCATAAAAGAAAGAAGGATTCCAGTCTAGTAAAAGCGTTTTCAACTAAGGAAGGGATAAATATTACCTGTAAAATACAATCATAAAGGAGGATTACAGAGCATTTAGAAGCATAAATAAGATCATGTGGCTACATGGATGTTTATAAAGAAATGGTACAGAATAAAAGAGTATATGCTGTTTGTGTGGAATGTTACATAAGTGTTACGGTTATAAGGATTGTTTAATATGGAGGGAAAATATGAGTGTAGATGAGAAACCAATTAAGATAAAAGTCGAGAAAGTATCTAAAATTTTTGGGAAACAAACAAAGAAAGCAGTTCAAATGCTTGCCAACGGAAAGACAAAAAAAGAGATCCTGAAAGCGACCGGATCAACCGTTGGGGTAAATCAAGCAGATTTTGATGTATATGATGGTGAGATATTTGTCATCATGGGTCTATCAGGGAGCGGTAAATCAACTTTAGTACGGCTGTTAAACCGGCTTATTGAACCGACTGCCGGAAATATTTACATTGATGGTGACATGATAACAAATATGTCTAAAGACCAGCTCCGGGAAGTCCGCCGGAAGAAAATCAGCATGGTCTTCCAAAAGTTCGCTCTGTTCCCGCACAGAACGATACTTGAAAACACAGAATACGGGCTGGAGCTTCAAGGTGTAGACAAACAAGAGCGTCAGCAAAAAGCGCTTGAGTCCCTTAAGCTTGTCGGCCTTGAAGGATTTGAACAGCAATATCCTGACCAGCTTTCCGGCGGGATGCAGCAGCGTGTCGGCCTTGCCCGCGCGTTGACGAATAACCCGGACATCCTTCTCATGGACGAAGCGTTCAGTGCGCTCGATCCTTTGATTCGGAAAGATATGCAGGATGAGCTTCTTGATCTTCACGAAAATGTCGGAAAAACGATTATCTTCATTACGCATGACCTTGACGAAGCATTGCGCATTGGTGACAGAATCGCCTTGATGAAGGATGGTAACATCGTTCAGATCGGCACACCGGAGGAAATCCTTATGAGTCCATCTAACGAATATGTTGAGAAATTCGTTGAGGATGTTGATTTATCTAAAGTCCTCACAGCAGGACACATTATGAAACGCGCTGAAACAGTGCGGATTGATAAAGGGCCTCGTGTGGCATTAACATTGATGAAAAACCTAGGGATTTCGTCTATTTACGCAGTCGATAAACAAAAGCAATTGTTAGGTGTCATCCACGCGGCTGATGCGAAAAAAGCGGCTGAGTCTGATTTATCACTTCAAGATATCTTAAATACAGAATTCACGACTGTACCAGAGAATACGTATCTGACAGAGATTTTTGACGTTGTTTCTGATGCGAATATTCCAATTGCGGTTGTAGATGAGAAGCAGAGAATGAAAGGGATTGTCGTAAAAGGCGCGTTGATTGGCGCACTTGCCGGCAATAACGATTACATTAATGTCGAAGTCACTGATGAACAAACACAAGATCCTTCTGTACGGGAGGTGAAGTAAGATGGATAGACTGCCTAGAATACCTTTAGCAGATATCATTGACCGTTTTGTTGACTGGATTACAATAACGTTTGGCGGATTCTTCGACGGAATCGCAAACGGATTGGCCGCTTTTGTAAATGGAATTGTCAGCGGACTTGGATTTATCCCATCTATTTTGTTAACGATTATTTTCGCCGCACTTGCATGGTGGATCAGTACGAGGGGAATTGCGTTATTTACATTGATTGGATTCCTCCTGATCGATTATTTAGGATATTGGGACCCAATGCTGCAAACATTGGCGCTTGTTTTGACATCTGTGATTATTTCGATTGTGGTCGGGGTTCCGATCGGAATTTGGGCGTCCCAGAAAGAAACGGTTCGCCGTATTGTAACGCCTATTCTTGATTTAATGCAGACAATGCCTGCTTTCGTATATCTATTGCCGGCGATTTTCTTCTTCAACATCGGTGTTGTGCCGGGTGTTGTTGCATCTGTTATCTTCGCGATGCCGCCGACAATCCGCATGACTGTTCTCGGTATTAAACAAGTGCCGGCGGATCTGATTGAAGCGACTGAAGCGTTCGGTTCTACAACAGCTCAGCGTTTGTTTAAAGTTCAGCTTCCGCTTGCGACAAAAACCATTCTGGCAGGAATCAACCAAAGCATCATGCTTGCGTTATCAATGGTTGTTATCGCCGCAATGGTCGGTGCACCGGGACTTGGTTCTGAAGTATACAGCGCCGTTACACAGCTGAAAACCGGGGTCGGCGTAGAGGCTGGTATCGCCATCGTTATCGTTGCCATTACGCTGGACCGTATTACTCAAAATATTAAAGTGAAGAAGAAAAGCAGGGGGAATGCCTGATGCTTAAAAAAATCATCGGTATCGGTGTTTCCGCCATGCTGGCGCTCTCACTTGCGGCTTGCGGTTCAGAAAGCGATGAAAATGCAACCGCGGCTGAACAGGTGAATAAGACCATCATCGGGATTGACCCCGGTTCAGGGATTATGGCCCTGACCGACAAAGCGATGAAGGATTATGACTTGAATGACTGGACGTTGATTTCGGCGTCAAGCGCCGCGATGACTGCAACGCTTAAAAAGTCATACGACCGTAAGAAACCGATTATCATTACAGGATGGACACCGCACTGGATGTTCTCCAGATATAAGCTGAAATATCTCGATGATCCGAAACAATCTTATGGCAGCGCAGAGGAAATCCATACGATCACACGCAAAGGCTTCAGTAAAGAACAGCCGAATGCCGCTAAGCTTCTGAGCCAGTTTAAATGGACGCAAGACGACATGGGCGAAGTCATGATCAAGGTGGAAGAAGGCGAGAAACCTGCCAAAGCCGCTACTGAGTATGTGAAGAAACACAAAGATCAGATTGCGGAGTGGACGAAAGGCGTTCAAAAGGTGAAGGGAGACAAAATCAACCTTGCCTATGTGGCGTGGGACAGTGAGATTGCAAGTACAAACGTGGTTGGCAAAGTCTTAGAAGACTTGGGCTATGACGTGACGTATACTCAGGTAGAAGCTGGTCCGATGTGGACCGCGATTGCGACGGGAAGCGCGGATGCATCCCTTTCCGCATGGCTGCCGAATACCCATAAAGCATACGCCGCAAAATACAAAGGCAAATATGACGATATAGGCGCCAGTATGACTGGCGTGAAGATGGGTCTTGTTGTGCCTCAATATATGAAAAACGTCAACTCAATTGAAGATTTGAAGAAGTAATGAAGAAAGCAGCCTGTAGCCAGGCTGCTTTTTTGTGTTAAGAAGCATTAGCAGAAGCTAGTGATTCCGCCTTTTGAAAGGTTTTTAATACGGCGTTTGCCAAAATGTGAATGCCATTGAACATCGCGTTTCTGTCAAAGGTCATGTGGGGATGATGGAGTCCTGGCTGTAGTCCGCATCCCAGTCCAAGCATAGTTGTTTTGAGGTTCGGCACTTTTACGGCGTAAAAATGAAAATCCTCACCGCCGGTTGTGACAAGCGGTTCATCAAGCTGCTCAGCCCCGATGATTTCTGTAATGGCTTCTGCCATGATCGCTTCAGCTTCTTTGTTTTGTGTTGCCGCAGGAAGGCTGTGCTCCTTTTGCAGCTCGATCTTCGCGCCGAATGCCGCGGCAGCCGCTTCACAAGCTCTTTCTGTTTCGGCGATTAACGTCTCCATGGCTTCATTGGTCTGAGCGCGCAAATCAAGGCTGAACGACGCTTTTCCCGGAATGATGTTAGAGCTTTCTCCGCCGGCTTGAAGTTTTGTCATTTTGACGGTATGCGGGATTTGCGGGTCAATATGAATGAGTCCGAGCTTATGTACGAGAAATGCCGCAATTTCAATGCTGTTTTTCCCGAGATGCGGGCGGGCGCCATGGGCTTCCTCTCCGATTATCGTTCCCTCAATATGCTGGCTTGATCCGTGCAGAATAGATGGGGCACAACGCCCGTTCTGTGTCTCCTGAATCGGACGGACGTGAACGCCGTACAAATAGTCGACATCATCAAGCACGCCTTCTTCTATCATTTTCAAGGCGCCGCCGCCTTTTTCCTCAGCCGGCTGAAAGATAAAACGGATCGTGCCCTTCGGAAGCTCAGGCTGTTTTTTCAGCAGCATTAACGTGCCCAGCGCCATTGTCATATGTGAATCGTGTCCGCAGGAATGGTTGGCGCAGAATGTGCCGTTGACCTCCTGCCATAGCGCATCAATGTCAGCGCGAACGGCTACAACCGGCGAGCCCGAACCGATCTCGCCGACAACCCCGGTGCAGTCTGAAAAAGTGCGCGTCCGGCATCCTAAATCCTCAAGCTTTTGTTTGAGAAATGCAGTTGTCTCATATTCCTTCCAGCTGACTTCAGGGTTCGCGTGCAGATGTTCGAAGATATCTATAACAGTTTGTTTCATGTCTTCGGAAAGTTTTTGCATGGGAAGAAGTACCTCCTTCTATTAAAATGAATTTTACCTTCTTTACTTCATTTATATTGAAACAGGAAGATAGGCTGTATATAATATAGCACATATTGCTACTTTTCAGAATAATTAATTTTTTCAACCAGAGGGGAGGAACC